>JAHWKV010000079.1 GCA_019347725.1 Actinomycetota bacterium | reverse complement strand
CTGTTGTCCAGTGGCAGCCGCTGCGCAACTTTATTAACGACCATCTGGTCAACCAGGCCTCACCGGTGCATATTTTGTTCTACGGCATGCTGGTAGTCGGTTTCTCGTACTTCTATACGGCCATCGCGTTCAACCCGGTGGACGTGGCCGACAACATGAAGAAGTACGGCGGGTTCATCCCCGGCATCCGTCCCGGACGGGCCACCGCGGAGCATTTGAGCTTTATCCTCAACCGGATCACCCTGCCCGGAGCGCTGTTCATCGCCACCATCGCGATCATGCCGGGTATCGTGCTGGCCACCCTGGACGTGCAGGCGGGGGCTTTGTTCGGTACCTCGATCCTGATTGCGGTAGGTGTGGCCCTGGAGACCATGAAGCAGGTGGAGTCCCAGCTGCTAATGCGCCACTACGAAGGCTTCTTATCATGACCGCCGGGGTCATGGTCGTGACCGTCAGCGTGGACCTAGTTGCTCCGTACGGTAGCTAAAGTCTCCGGCTCAGGTAGGGTGGAAGCTCAGCGGGGCTGAGCGCTCGGCCAGAAAACTTTTCGAACTCTAGGCGAAAGTTGAGCAAAGGACGGACGGCTTGCGGATAGTGATTTTGGGCCCGCCTGGTGCGGGCAAGGGCACGCAGGCGTCCCGTCTTGCCGATCATCTAGGCATCCCACACATAGCAACTGGGGACATCTTCCGGCAGGTGGCAGCCGAGGAGACCGAGCTGGGCCGGCGACTGCGGGCCACCATGGATGCCGGCGAGCTGGTTCCCGACGAGTTTACCAATGAGCTGGTCAAGGACCGGCTGGCCAAGTCCGACGCCTCCAACGGCTTCATCCTCGACGGCTACCCTCGCAACGTGGATCAGGCCGCGGCTTTGGATGAAGCGCTCGACGACCTGGGCACCAAGCTCTCCCACGCCATCAAGTTCATGGTGCGCGGCGACGACATAGTCCGGCGGCTGTCCGGCCGTCGCATCTGCCTCGAGTGCGGTGCCGTCTACCACATGGAGACCCACCCGCCGCAGGAGAACGAAAAGTGCGACCATGACGGCACGTCCTTGGTCCGCCGGGAGGACGACATGGAGGACACCATTTTGCGCCGGCTGGAGGTCTACGGCGAGCAGACCCGGCCGCTGTACGACTTCTACCGGGAACGGGGCAAGCTCGTCGAGATGGATGGGCTGGGCAGCGAGGAGGAGGTCTTCGAGAGGCTCCTGGGAATCCTGGGCCATTAAGCGGCCCCTTGGGGAGACCCCGTAGCCCCAGGACGCACCTGGCGCCCGATCGACTGCGTTCCTCGATCGCACACATAGCCTCCGGCTATCCGTACTCCTCGCGCCTTGCGCTCGAATGCCAGGAGCGCCCTGGATGCGACGCGGCCTCCCCAAGGGGCCGCATTAGCGGCCCCTTGGGGAGACAACTTGGCCTCAGGAGACGCCCGTGGCTGTAGTAGCGAAGACTCCCGAGCAGATTGAGATGATGGCCCGCGCCGGAGCCCTTTTGGCTGAGGTGCTCGACGAGGTCGAGGCCTCAGTAGCCCCCGGCGTCACGCTCAAGGAGCTGGACCGCCTGGCGGAAGGCATCATCCGCGACCGGGGCGCAACACCGTCATTTTTCGGCTACCACGGCTTTCCCGCCACCCTGTGCACGTCGCTCAACGATGCGGTGGTGCACGGGATTCCCGGGGCGCAACAGCTGCGGCCGGGCGACATCCTAAGCTTCGACTGCGGCTTGATTGTGGACGGGTGGCATGCCGACTCCGCCCGGACGGTGGGGGTGGGTGAGATAGATCCCGGTGCGCAGGCACTGATGTCCGCCACGGCCGAGGCGCTCGAGGCGGGCATTGCCCGGTGCCGCCCCGGCAACCATCTCGGCGATGTCGGCGCCGCGATCCAGAAGGTGGTGGAGGCGGCCGGCTACTCAATAATCCCGGTGCTGGTCGGCCACGGCATCGGCCGGAGCATGCACGAGGATCCTCAGGTGGCCAACCAGGGCGTACCCGGCGACGGCCCGCAGCTTCAAGAAGGCTGGGTTCTGGCGATTGAGCCGATGGTTACGGCCGGAGACCCGGGGGTTAAGCTGCGCCCGGACCGCTGGACGCTGGTGACGGCCGACGGATCGCTCTCCGCTCATTTTGAGCACACGGTGGCGGTAACGGGGCACGAACCGCGAGTGCTGACCGCGTCGGGTGCACGTATCGCCAAGGGCTGATATAGTTTTAAGTTCCGGCCTTCGGTTGGCGCTAGTGCGCGTTCGGAAAAGTTTCCGTGGGCCCGGATGATTCATCTTCTCCGGTAGTGGTCCCCCGCTGCACGATGACTGGGACCGCGGCTGACAGGTAAGGGGTTCTGTGCTCTTGGCCGGGCTGCCACCGGAATTAAGTGAGGTTATGGCAAAGGACAGCTCGGGCAAGGAAGCGCCTATCAGGGTGGAGGGGACGGTTGTAGAACCGCTTCCCAACGCCATGTTCAGGGTTGAGATTCCTGGTGGTCACACACTGCTGGCCCACATCGGCGGCAAGATGCGGATGAACTACATCAGGGTGCTGCCCGGAGACCGAGTTGAAGTTGAGATGTCGCCCTACGATTTGACCCGTGGCCGGATTGTGTGGCTCTTCCGAAATAGATAGGGAAGGCTTGGACCGTCTGATGAAAGTTAGACCAAGCGTCAAGAAGATGTGTGAAAAGTGCAAAGTGATTCGCCGGCACGGCAAAGTCCGCGTGCTGTGCACCAACCCGCGCCACAAGCAGGTGCAGGGATGATGGGCGGCCGCCACATGAGTGAGGCAGGAGTTTAGATGGCGCGTATAGCAGGGGTTGACCTTCCCCGGGACAAGCGTCTTGAGGTCGGGCTTACCTATATCTACGGAGTGGGGCCGACCCGCTCGAACCAGATCCTTGCCGGATCGATGGTCGACGGCGACAAGCGGGTCAGCGAGCTGACCGACGATGAGATCATGCGCCTACGTGGGTTCATTGAGGGCAATTACCAGGTCGAGGGAGACCTAAGGCGCGAGGTGTCCCAAAACATCAAGCGCAAGGTGGAGATTGGCTGCTACCAGGGACTTCGGCACCGCCGAGGCCTGCCGGTTCACGGTCAGCGGACGCACACAAACGCGCGAACTCGCAAGGGTCCCAAAAAGACTGTGGGCGTCAAGCGCAAGAAAGGGAAGTAACACTTCGTGGCTAAAGCTAAAAAGACCAAGCGTAAGGAAAAGAAGAACGTTCCTCACGGTCAGGCGCACATCAAGTCGTCTTTCAACAACACCATCATTTGCATCACCGACTTGGAGGGTAACGCCCTGTCTTGGGCCTCCGCGGGCAACGTAGGTTTCAAGGGCTCGCGCAAATCGACGCCTTTTGCCGCCCAGCTTGCCGCCGAGGCCGCCAGCCGAAAGGCTCAGGAGAACGGGGTCCGCAAGGTGGACGTCTTTGTAAAGGGTCCAGGTTCCGGCCGTGAGACCGCTATTCGATCGCTGCAGGCGTCGGGCTTGGAGATCCTGGGTATCCAGGACGCCACGCCGGTTCCTCACAACGGATGCCGCCCGGTCAAGCGGCGGAGGGTGTAAGCATGCCTAATCAGACCAACCCCGTTTGCCGGCTGTGCCGGCGTGAGCGCGTGAAGCTGTTTTTAAAGGGCACGCGCTGCGAATCGCCTAAGTGTGCGATCGAGCGCCGTCCCTACCCCCCAGGCGAGCACGGCCGAGGTCGTATCAAGGAGAGCGAGTACCTGGTCCAGCTGCGCGAGAAGCAGCGGGCCCGCCGGATCTACGGCGTAAGGGAGAAGCAGTTCCGCCTTTACTACCAGAAGGCTTCGAAGGCCAAGGGCGTCACCGGCGCCCGGCTGCTGCAGCTGCTGGAGAGTCGTCTGGACAACGTCATCTACCGCGGTGGCTTGGCGATGAGCCGGGCTCAGGCTCGCCAGTTCGTCACTCACGGCCACTTCCAGGTGGACGGCCAAAAGGTGGACCGGCCCTCGTTCCAGGTCAAGCCGGGCTCGAAGGTCGAGGTCAGGCAGCGCTCCCGCTCAGTCGATCGGATTGTTGAGGCCGCGGCGTACGCCGCCGGCCGCACCATTCCCGAATGGCTCAATCTTGAAGCGGGCGAGCTTCGTATCAGCGTGCTGTCCGTACCAGCTCGCGAGATGATCGATGTTCCTGTACAGGAGCAGATGATCGTCGAGCTCTACTCGAAGTAGCCCCAGGAAGGACGTAAATGGAATCCAACATGCTCGTTGTCCATCGCCCCCAGATCAGCTTTGAAAGCGAGGAGGATGAGAACTTCATCCGCCTTTCTATCGAGCCGCTCGAGCCGGGCTTTGGCTACACATTGGGCAATTCACTACGGCGCGCCCTCATATCCTCCATCCCCGGCGCCGCCGTAACCGCCATCAAGATCCAGGGCGTCCAGCACGAGTTCTCGACGGTTCCCGGTGTGAAAGAGGACGTCACCGACATCATCTTGAACGTCAAGCAGCTCGTGCTGCGCTCCGAATCTCAAGAGGGCGGAACCATCCGGCTCAACACTTCGGGGCCCAAAGACGTGACGGCCGCCGATATCGAGGTACCCGCCGGCATCGAGGTCCTCAATCCGGATCTGCACATCTGCACGATCAACAAGCGCGCCCGCCTTGAGGTGGAGATGTACGTGGAGATGGGCCGAGGATACGTGGCGTCGGATCGCAACAAGCCTTCGGGCGCAACTATAGGGTTGGTCCCGATCGACTCGATCTTCTCTCCGGTACGCAGGGTCACCTACTCGGTGGAGCCCACCCGTGTGGAGCAAAAGACCGACTTCGACAAGCTGATCGTCGACATCGAGACCAACGGGGGCCTTAGCGCCAAGGAGGCTCTCTCGGCCGCCGGGAGCACCCTGGTTGAGCTCTTCCAGCTGTTTGCGGATCTGGCCGAAGGCCCGGGTCTGCAGCTGGGCCCGGAGCCGGGTACGGAAGAAGAGGACCCCGACCTATCCCTGCCCATCGAGGACATGGACTTCTCGGTGCGCTCCTACAACTGCCTCAAGCGTGAAGGCGTGACCAGCGTCGGACAGCTGGTGGAAAAGAGCGAGCAGGATCTGCTCGACATTCGCAACTTCGGCCAGAAGTCCATCGACGAGGTCAAGCTTAAGCTGGACGAAATGAAACTTAGCCTCAAGCAGAGAAATCTGGGATGAGCGTACTTAACAGTGAGGGTGCCTAAATATGCCTAAGCCAGCAAAAGGAGCGCGTCTGGGGTCGGGACCCGCGCATCAAAAGCTGTTGATCCGGGGCCTAGCGGCCGACCTGATCACGCTGGAGCGCATCCGCACCTCCGAGGCCAAGGCCAAGATGCTCAGGCCCCATGCGGAACGTCTGATTACGCTCGCCAAGACCAACACACTGCACTCGCGCCGCCGGGCCCTTGGGGTCATCGAGGACGCCAACGTGGTGCACAAGCTCTTCGACGAGCTGGGCCCGCGTTTTTCCGAGCGCAACGGCGGCTATACCCGCATCGTCAAGCTCGGCCCGCGCAAGGGAGATGCCGCGCCGATGGCCATCATCGAGTTTGTCGAGGAAACGGAGCTCGTCGTGGGCCGCGATACGGAAGAGGCCAAGGCCAAGCGCCGCGGACTGTTGAGAAAGAAGCGGCAGGAAAAGGGCGGCAAGCGCGGCAAGAAGGGCGAACCGGCCGAAACTGAAGAGGCTGAGGAAGCCGAAGAGGCTGAAGCTAAGGCCTCGGAGCCGGACGCAGCCGAAGAGGCGGCCGAACCGGAGGAGACCGAAGACCCTCAAGAGCCCGAGGCCTCTGCCGGCGAGAGCTCGGACGACGCCGAAGAGTCCAAAGAATAGGAAAATGGGCACCTACCGCATGCTCGTCGCCTACGACGGTGCACCCTTTCACGGGTTCCAGCGCCAACCCGGCCTGGAGACCG
>JAHWKV010000078.1 GCA_019347725.1 Actinomycetota bacterium | reverse complement strand
GCGGCGCCTCGCGGCTGCCGGTGGGGGGCGGGATTTTCTGCACCACCGCCTCGAGCACGTCCTCGATGCCGATGCCGGATTTGGCGCTGGTGAGCACGGCTTCGGACGCGTCGATGCCGATGATGTCCTCGATTTCCGCGCGGACCTTCTCGGGCTCGGCGGCGGGGAGGTCGATCTTGTTGATCACCGGCACGATCTCGTGGTCGTGCTCGATCGACTGGTAGACGTTGGCCAGCGTCTGGGCCTCGACGCCCTGGCTGGCGTCGACCACCAGCAGTGAGCCCTCCACGGCCGCGAGCGAGCGGTTCACCTCATAGGCGAAATCGACGTGGCCCGGCGTGTCGATCAGATTGAGCTCGTACACCTGGCCGTCACGGGCGGTATATTCGAGCCTCACGGTCTGGGCCTTGATGGTGATCCCGCGCTCGCGCTCGAGGTCCATGCGATCCAGATATTGCTCACGCATCAGCCGGTCGGGTACCGCGTTGCATACCTGCAGGATCCGGTCCGCCAGTGTGGATTTCCCGTGGTCCACATGGGCGATGAGGCTGAAGGCGCGCGTAAGCGAACGTTGTTTCATTGACTTGAGCGTAGCAGGCTACCTAACCGGCACTTGACGCCCCACACCGAAGTAGGGGTGCTAAACTGTTGGCTACCCCATGAAGTCACGGAAGGTAACCTTTTAGTCTTATGGCCAACATAAAGTCGCAGAAGAAGCGCGTGCTGACCAACGAGAAGCGCCGGATTCGCAACAGGGAATACCGCACTGCGCTCAAAACCCACATCAAGCGCTTCAACTTGGCGTTGGATAACGGTGACACTGAAAACGCCGCCAAAGCGTTGCACGTGGCAAGCCGTCAGCTGGACCGGGCCGCGTCCAAGGGAATCATTCACCCCAACAACGCAGCCAACAAGAAGTCCTCAATGGCATCCCGCCTGCACGCCGGCCGCTCTTAACCGGCACACCGACACCCCCAGCGTATTTCGACGTTATTCCGTGTAGAAACACGGATTTTCGGCGCGCCCGACCACAATTTGCTTTAACAATTCTCTACTTCTGCCGATCATAGCCACAAGGGCGCGCGTCGGATCGCCCGGACGAACGGGAGGCAAATGAATGGTGGAAAGCTACGACAACATCGGCCGGCCGGCCGGGCCGGCATCGAACACCTCAGGTCAAGGCGCCGGAGCAATACCGCCCGAGCTCAAGGGGCGGTGGAACTGGGGTGGATTTCTACTGACACCGTTTTGGGGTATCGGCAACCGCGTTTGGATCGCTTTGCTCGCGTTTGCCGGGTTCATACCCGTGGTTGGATGGATCATCGGCCTGGGCATGGCCATCTACATGGGCGTAAAAGGCACTGAACTGGCCTGGCAGAACAAGACCTGGGACAGCGTCGAGCACTTCAAGGCGGTGCAACGCAACTGGACCATAGCCGGAGTGGTCGTGGCGGTACTGTTCTTCGTCCTGGGATTCGTCGGCGCCATGACGGACCCCGGGCTGGTCTCGTAGCTACTGCCGCTGTGTGATCCTCACCACGGCCCGCTCCAGCGTCAGGCCCTCAGGCTCCGCGCTGCTCTTCATCTTGAGGTCGGCGTCGGCAAGGACCGCATAGGCGTCGAGAAGCTCGTCGTGGCTGAAGTTGCGTACCTGCCGCACCAGCTTCTCGGCCCTCCAAAGCGGTATTGCAAGAGACTTGGCTGCATGGTTGGCGCTACCTTCCGTTGCCATCAGCAGCATGCGAAAGTGGCGGGTCAGGTTCCAAAACACCAGCTGGGCGGGTTCTCCTTGAGTTAGCAGCAGACGCAAAGACTGTAGCGCCGCTGTGCCCTGTCGCATGGCGACGGCATCGATGAAACCGAACAGCTTGATGTCAGCCCTACCCTGGAATTGCTGCCTGACGTCATCCGCGCTCACGCGACCGCCACCCTTGACCAGGGCCAGCTCCTCCACGGCCCGGGACAAAGCCAGGCGCTGCTCCCCCACCGCGTCGAGGAGAGCGTTTATTGCATCGCCTGCTGCGGTCAGGCCCTGCTCGGAAAACTCGCGCTTGACCCACAGCAGTAGATCGTTGCGTCGCCCCTTCCCGGCCTGTATGACGTGACCGCTCTGCTTGACGGCGTCAACCATCTGCGACGAAGCCTTAGCCGCCACAAGAACTAAGGTGGTCTCCGGATCCGGGTTCTTCAGGTATTCGATCAACTTACGCTGGGACTCGGCCGGCAGCTTCTCGAGCTCGGTAACCACCACGGTACGGCGGTCGTCGAACATCGGCGGCGTGACCAGGGCCTGCGCAATTCGATCGAATTCGTCGGCGGGCGAGAACTCGTCGATGGAGGAGTCGGGCTTCCCTTTTACAAGCTTGCGCAGGGCCTCCTCGGCCAGGTGTAGATCGTCGCCCACTATCAAGTAAGCGGGCAGGGTCGCCTTGGAGGTAGAGGCAGCCTCAGAGCCGTCGGCCGTGGTCATCGGTAAGATCTTATTCGCAACCGACGATGCCTAACGGCGTGGACCGGACTAGTGGAGGACCATTGACCAAGGAGCGTGAAACCTGTCCACTGTGCGCAGCAGCGCTTACGCCTTCCCTGGCCTACGGGCCCTCGGTGGGCGACACGGGAAACGGCCGCAGGCCGTCGCGCCATGAGGAACGCAGCTGTCCGTCCTGCGGCGCCGAGCTGTACCGAGCCGGCGGCGGCCCGTGGCTTCCCTCTGCCGGGTCCGATCCAAGCCAAACAGGAGTAGCGACAATGCTGCGATTCGCCAATAAGGATGACATGCCGTTTTTGAAATGGATGCTCTTCGAGGCCAGCTACAGCGATCCGGACCATCGACCGTCCTTCGATTTAGGCCTCAGCGACCCCGAAGTTGCCATGTACCTGGAGGGGTGGCCACAGCCGGGGGAGATAGCGCTGATCGCCACCAATGCCAACAATACGCCGCTCGGGGCCGGCTGGTACCGGCTGTTCACGTCCGACAGACCGGGATTCGGGTTTATAGACGAGCAGACTCCGGAAGTGGTGCTTGCAGTTCGGCCGGATGCGCGTGGGCGAGGTCTGGGCACCCGGCTGCTCGAGTCGCTGATACAGGCTGCCAAGAAGCAAGGACACCGGAAGATCAGCCTCGCTGTAGAGCACACCAACCCCGGGGCCCGGCGCCTTTATGAGCGTTCGGGTTTCACCGAAGTCGACCGCAACGAAGGCGAGAGCAAGATGGTGCTGGACTTGAGCCCGAGCTCCGCCACCGATTAGGGCTCCTCGTGGCCCGCCGTCCCAGAGTCTGCGCCCGGTCTTAGCTTAGACTGCAGCTGCGCCCGCCAGTCAGCCGGATCTACCTGCCTCCCGCGTCCGGCTGCGGCGGAATCGCCCGGTAAAAACTCCTCGGCAAGCATCTCTCTCCAGGTGTCGACGGTCACCCTACCGTCGGCCGGCAGGCGCTTGAGAACCTGAAATCGTCGCACGCTGATATCGGTCTTCATACCGAAGACGCCATCGACATCCGGCAGGGTCCGCCTGTACAGCAGCTGAACCTGAGCCGCCTTGACGGACTCGCCCGCGTCTCCCAAGCTCAGGCCGGCGATCAACAACAGCCACACGGGCTCCGTAACCACCCCGTCCGGCTCCAGTCCAATTGCACCTTGAAACTTTCCGAGCGCGCTTTAAGTATGCGGTCCAAACGCGCCGTCGACCTCAAGCGGCTCGCCCTGATGCCTTAGCAGGTATTGCAGGGTTCGGACGTTGCGGTGCTCGTCGCCCGACTGCAGACTCGGCCAGCCGGCCACCGTCGGATTGGCTACTTTGCGTTGGCAGCGGCCATCTTGTTGAAGGCCTCCTGCTGATCAACCCCCAGGGCTTCGACCGCCGCGCGCCACCCCTCGCCGTAACCGCTGAGCCAGGCGCTCTCCACTTCGTACACGGGATTGTCGATCTCATCCTTTTTGGCTTGGAAAGCTTTCTTGGCGGCTTCCTGCACGTCCAGCCAGGTCCCGATCGCTTCGGTCACGTCTGCCTCCCGGATAGAAAAATTGACTGCCTCCATTCAACCACTCAGTTCGTTATTAGGGTTCATCGCACTCGCACCTCACCCCAATCGGTCAGCTCCAGCACCACGTCACTGCGCCGATCCGTGCGCAGGACCCGGGCGCCGGCCGACCGGAACATATCCAACGCTTTATCGGTGGGATGGCCGTGGCGATTTGGTCCTACCGACACGGTCACCCACGTGGGATCTACCGCCTCGACGAAATCCGGCAGCAGACGCCCCGAGCCATGGTGCGGCGCCTGCAGAACCGAACACCGCAGGTCCTCCCTGCGTCTGTCCAGCAGATCTTGCTGCCCCTGCTCCTCTACGTCGGCGGGGAAAAGTAGGCACAGCCGGCCCCAATTCACCCTCATCACCACCGACGCATCGTTGAGGGCGGTGCCGTCGTCCGGGTCGATCTGCAGCGCCGAGGCCGTCGCATACCGTAGATCGCGGCTCGGGCCCAACACCTGCAACTCCAAGTCACCCACGCGTAGCACGTGCCCGTCGCCCACGGGGTCCCAATCTGCCGCTGCGCCCATCCAGTTCACATCGGGCACGGAAACCCCGGGGTGCACCGCTGCCCCTACCTCCATTTTTTCCATGACTGCCTCCAGGCCGGCTATGTGATCGGCATGCAGGTGAGTGGCCACCACCAGATCCAGCCGCTCGAAACCCCACCGCCGCAGCGTTGCCGCTACCTGGAACGGATCCGGTCCGCCGTCGATCAATATCCGTGCGCCCTGAGAACTCTCGATCAGCGTCGCGTCCCCGGCGCCGACGTCAAAGAAGGTAACCCGCAGGCCGTCGGGGGGGCCGTGCCCCACGGCCGGCAGCACGCCCGCACCGGTTATCAGAACCACGGCCACCGCAGCGGGCCACCGCGCGGGACGTGGGTATCCGGCAAGAAGCAGCCACATCGCGGCAATGAGAAGGTACGAAGCCAGCGCTTCGGCAACGCCGAAGTTGGGTACCGGGAGCTCCGCCGCCTCCGACCGGCCGAAGACCCGGGCAATCCATGCCAGCGCCGCGACAAAATGACCCGCCCACCACACCAGCGGTCCTGCCAGCCAGGTAGAGAACATCGCCACCACGCCGGCAACCAGACCCAGGATCGTTACCGGCGGCACCAAACCTACCGCCGCCAGGTTGGCCGGCACTGCGGCGATGGAAATGCGGTCAAAGTGCACCGCTATCAGGGGAAATACCGCTACCTGGGCGGCCACACCGATGGCGACGGGCTCGACCACCAGTGCGGGCAGGCTGGGCATCCGCCGCAGCAGAGGTTTGCGCAACACCAATATGCCTGCGGTGGCCGCAAACGACAGCTGGAAGCCGATCGACCACAGCATCATGGGGTCGTAGGCAAGCAGGCCTCCAAACGCCAGCCCCAGGGCGTGCAGGGGGTTCGGTATCCGGCCAAAGAGAAATGCGGCCAAGGCCAGTGTCGCCATCACGCTGGCCCTGAGCACGGAGGGCTCCCATCGGGTGATGGCTGCAAACAGAATGATCACGGCCAGGCCACAGAAGATCTGCACGCGCCGGGGCGTTCGCAAAGCCGTAAGCACGGCGACAAGGGCAGCCAGCACCACCGCCAGGTTGGCACCAGAGACCGCCGTAAGGTGAGACAGCCCCGAGGCCCGGAAATCGTCCCGGATCTCCTCTCCCGTAAAACGGTCGTCGCCGATGACAAGCCCCATGAGTAGACCGGCCCTCTCCTCGGGCAGAAGCGCGCGGGAAGCCTCGAACATCCGGTTTCGAAAGTAATTGGCGGCCAGCAGCAGCGGATGCGTCACCTCCTCGATCACCTCGACATCCCCCACTACCACGCTGCGAGCGACCACACCCTTTCGCTGCAGCCACGCATCGAAATCGTCGCTGGAGTCCATTGCCACGACCTTCAC
>JAHWKV010000077.1 GCA_019347725.1 Actinomycetota bacterium | reverse complement strand
TGAAACCTACAAAAATAAGATTGACGGGCTGAAGTTCAAACCGGGCCACGGCGGTGTCTTCAAGGTAAGCGTCGACGACACGGTCGTCTACGACAAGTCCGACGAGGGCTATGATCTGAATTCAATCGTGGACAGAGTGGGCAGCTACCTGTAACTGGGTGGAGTAGGCACCCCTCACCGCAGCTCAATCTTTCTGCGACAGGCCCACATAGGAGGCAACAAAAGCGCCGATAAGGCTACCTCCTACGGTGCCGAGCAACGATGCCGCTCCGAGACTGAAGGCAACCACGTCGAATATGCTGGCCAGCCAACCCAGTAGACCGCCCGCAACCAATCCTGCCGAGATGCCGATCGCGATTGCCCGCTCCTCGCGCGGTACCAAGCTGGCCTCCTCCGGATTGGCGGCCGTAGTCTTACCGCTTAAAAGGCGCTCACCCCACGGGCCATACATCTGACCGAGCAACGCGCCGTAGATTAGGTGCGCCATCAGGTTGCCGAAGATCGGCAGCGGACCGGCATCAAAGGCAAAGCCAAAGAGACCTCCCCCGACCAGCGGCAGGAACAAAACTACCGACAGACCCCACGGTACAAGGGAAAACAGCATTCCCCTTCTCCCGCCCGGGCCATGCAGCCGGTGCTGGGCAAAGGCCGCGTAGACCATGGCCCAGGCGATGCCGGCAAGAAAATGAATGCCTAGTGCAATCGGGAGCAGGGTCTGGGTGGCCTGGGTGAGGGAGTTGTGGGCCAAGCCCCACATCCAGCGTTGCAGCAGGGATGCACCCGGCTCGGCAGATCCGAGCGATACGGCAACGGCGTATCCGGCGAGCACTAGCATCGACATCGCCGCTGTGGCGATGAAACCGGCAATCGCCGCACTGGAGGCCGCGCCCCCCGATAGGTCAGCCGGCTTGAGAGCTTGGGGGATATTCGCAGTGAATCCCTGCATCCCCGGAACCCGATCAGCGTGGGACAGCTTTTTCATAACCGTCCAACTCCTACGACGTACGCGGCAGGTGAGGCTTATGTCCAGAATACTCCAGTCCGCGGTGTAGGTGATAGGGCGGGTACTGGAAAGTTAAGGCCGTGAACGTTCTGCGGGCATGCATTCGGTACGCTCGTTGAGTGGAGGGTTTGCTGGACTGGGTGAGCGCCCCAGAGTACTGGCTATCCCGCCTGCTCCTCGAGCGGGCCTTGGGTCTGCTGTACCTCATCGCCTTCGTGGCAGCGCTCAACCAATTTCGACCGCTCCTGGGCGAGCGCGGGCTGCTACCGGTACCCAGCTTCGTGGCCGCTGTGCCGTTTCGCCGTGCCCCCAGCCTGTTTCACTTTCGCTACTCCGACCGGCTGCTGTGGGTGGTGTGCTGGACCGGGATCCTTGCGGCTGCTGCGCTGGTCGCCGGCCTGCCGCAACAGGGTCCGGCGTGGGTGCCCATGCTGTGCTGGCTGACGCTGTGGGTCCTTTATCTTTCGATAGTCAACGTGGGCCAGGTATTTTACGGGTTCGGGTGGGAGTCCGTGCTGCTTGAGGCGGGGTTCCTGGCGGTTTTCCTGGGTTCGGCAAGCCACGCTCCACCGGTTGCGATGATTTTTTTGTTCCGGTGGATGCTGTTCCGATTGGAGTTCGGGGCGGGGCTGATAAAGATCCGAGGAGATGAGTGCTGGCGGCGACTTACCTGCCTTTACTACCACCACGAGAGCCAGCCCATGCCCAACCCCTTGAGCTGGTACTTCCACCGCTCGCCGGCGGGGATCCACCGCCTGGAGGTGGCGGGGAACCATGTTCTGCAGCTTGTCGTTCCGTTCGGGCTCTTCGCACCGCAACCGGTAGCCGGGATCGCCGGCCTGGCTGTTGTCGTGCATCAGGGTTGGCTAATCCTGTCCGGCAACTTTGCCTGGCTGAACTTCGTAGCCGTGGCTCTGGCTTTCAGCGCGTTTAACGATGCTCAGCTTGGTGCTGTGATTCCGGCGCAGGCGCCAGATTTGGCGCCTATGCCGTCGTGGCTTGCTGCAGCGGCGATAGCATGCTCCGTCCTAGTGGCAGTGCTCAGCTACTGGCCGGTACGCAACCTGCTGTCCCGGCGCCAGAGGATGAACGTAAGTTTCAACCCCCTCGACCTGGTCAACTCCTATGGGGCTTTCGGCACCGTCACCCGGGAGCGCTACGAGATCGTGATCGAGGGCACCGAGGACCCCGAGGGGTCGCCGGAATCCAAGTGGCGGGAGTACGAATTCAAGGGCAAGCCCGGTGATCCCAACCGGCGGCCGCCGCAGGTGGCCCCGTATCACCTGAGATTGGACTGGCTGATGTGGTTTGCCGCGATGACCACTCCATGGGACCACCCTTGGATACTGGGACTGGTCGAGCGGCTGCTGCACAACGATGCTCCGACCTTGAAGCTCTTGCGGGGCAATCCGTTCCCCGACCAGCCTCCTGCGCTGGTCCGCGCCAGTCTGTACCGTTACCGGTTCACGACCCGGAAGGAGAGAAAACGAACTGCGGCGTGGTGGGAACGGCAATGGGTAGGGGAGTACCTTCCGCCCATCGGGCTCAGTAGGTTTGAATACCCGCGTTGAGGTCGAGACGGCGTTTCTCGATAGCCTCGATGGGTACCACCACGGCGGGAAGCCGCCGGCATGGACACCCCGCCACTAGAAACCCAAGGCCGGCGGTCCCATGCGAAGCCGGGAGTTCACGACGGGAGTGGGCGCCAGACCATAGCCTTCGCGTGAAGGTCGTTTTATCCGCGCCGGAAATTGACGTGCTTGGTGAGGCCCTTGCCTTCCTGCAGTGCCACCAGCTGGTGCACCTGGCCTTCCTCGATTGGTTTTTCCTTACCGCTGGTTAGATCGACTTCAACCACGGGGCGGTCGGAAGGTAGTTCGCCGAGCGAGCGAATCTCCGAGGTACTGATCGCCTCTTTGTCCCATGGATAGATCTTGCCTTCGACGAGTACCTCGTACTGACCGGAAGCCTGTTCCATTTGATCTACTCCTTACTCGTTACCCGTTCATTTATTTTCCCTTACCTAAAGTCGTCTGTAAACGGGGATTGATAGACGCCGTGGTGTTCCCCATCCGGCCGTGAGCGACGCCTCCTGTATGGCGACTGTTTTCATCCGCCCTTCGACCGGGTAATCGATCAACTGCAGGCGGCCCCCTGGTTTCGCCGCGCTGCCTAACCGTCGACGAAGGGAGCGAGTATGGGCGCGGTTCCATCCGGGCAACAGTACGTGATCAGCCATGGGGATCAGCGGGCGACGATCGTCGAGGTTGGTGGCGGTGTCCGTGAGTACGTCGACGGCGGTCGTGCGGTCTTGCACCCATACGACGTCGATATGGTGTGCGACGGTGCGCATGGTGCCCCCCTTATCCCCTGGCCGAACCGGCTGGGCGACGGTAGATACAGCTTTGAAGGAGTCGATTACCAGGTAGCCCTCACCGAGCCGCCCAAGTCGAACGCAATCCACGGCTTGTTGAGGTGGCGACCATGGCACGCAAAGCTGCACGAGGCCGACCGAGTGACGATGGCCGCAACTTTGTTTCCGATGCAGGGCTATCCCTTCCACCTGGACGTCGAGATGGATTACAGGCTGGATGCCGGCGGTCTCGCCGTTACCATGACCGCGACGAATGCCGGCAATAGTGTGTGTCCTTACGGTTGCGGACAACACCCTTATCTGTCCCCCGGCCGGGGTCTGGTGGACGGCTGCGAGCTGGAGTTTGCGGCGGCAACCCGAATCGCAACCGATGCCCGTCAACTGCCCGCCGGCCGGGAGGCGGTTAAGGGTAGTCAGTTCGACTTTTCCACCAGGCGGCGGGTGGGTGCTACTGAGGTGGACTTTGCTTTTGCGGACCTGGATCGCGACGCTGGGGATCTGTTCTGGGTGCGGCTGTTCGGCCAAGACGGGCGCTGCGCACAGCTATGGACCGATCGTAGCTACCCGTACATCGAGATATTTACGGCTGATACGTTGGCGCCGTCTCGCCGTAGACGGGGATTGGGCGTCGAGCCGATGTCGTGCCCGCCTAACGGCCTGCAATCGGGCGAGCATGTGCTTCGTTTGGAACCCGGCGAGTCGGTGACCCACCGGTGGGGTGCCGGACTGGCACCTTAGAGCATCCGCCGGGTCAAGCCCCGCGGGGGCGTCCGAACGCCTTACGTCGGTACCGGCGGATCCACGGCGCCATGCAAGCCACGCCCGTCAGTCCGAGTATCAGCCACTCGGCGCGGGTCGGCTGGGGCGACTGGACGGCGTCGGGATGGCCGTCTTCGGGACGGGCGCCCAACCTTGGATCCTCGCCGTTGCCGGCCATGCGCAGCACCTGCGCGAGGTGCAGAGCGCGACGGGAGGTTAGATGCTCGATCTGCGACTTGCAGGAGAACCCGTCGGCGACGAGCAGCGTTTCGTCTGAAGCGTCTTTTACCTTGGGTATCAGCCGCCGTTGACCGACGGCGACCGACATATCGTATTTCTCTCCGGCCTCAAATCCGAACGAGCCCGCCAATCCACAGCACCCAGCTTTGGAGAGGGTTACTTCCAGTCCCGTTGCGCCAAGCAGTCGCTCCTCGGCCGATATGCCCATCACGGCGCTCTGGTGGCAGTGGGGATGAAGCAGCGCCCGGCCATTTAGCCGGGGTGGCTGGTAGTCGTGGTCTTCCAGGAACTCGCCAAGGGTGAAGAACTGACTGCTCAGCCGCTTGGCGTCCTCGTCGTTAGATATCAGTTTGGTCATTTCCTCGCGAAACACCGCCACGCAACTGGGCTCGATGCCGACTATCGGGGTCCCTGCGACGATCTGTGGGCGCAGGGTCGTCACCGTCTGCCTGAGCAGGGCTTTTGCGGTGGTTAGCATTCCGTAGTCGTACAGAGGCCGCCCACAGCAAAGATTCCGGCCGGGCATCTCGACTTGGTACCCGGCGGATTCCAGCATCTCAACCGTGGCCTTGCCGGCCTCGGGGTGAAAGTAGTTATTGAACGTGTCGGGCCAGACCATGACCAGCGGCCTTCCCTCATTGACGGGATCACGGTCTGCAAACCAGGACTCGAGCGTTTGGCTCGCGAGTTTGGGCGCGGGTCGCTGGGGCGCCAGCCCGCCGAGTTTCTTGGCGAGGCCCGAGAGCACTGGAGTTTGCGTGAGCAGATTGGCGAGGTGCGGCACTGCCGAGCCCAGGCGCGCCCACACGAATACGAGGCCCATCACATAAGCGGGGGCCGGACGTAACCTGCCCTTGAAGTAGTGGGAGAGAAATTCGGACTTGTAGGTAGCCATATCCACGCCTACTGGGCAATCCGTCTTGCACCCTTTACAGGACAGGCAAAGCTCCAGCGAATCGTGCACCTCCGGATCGCGCCAGCCCCGGTCGATCTGCTCTCCCTGCATCATTTCGAACAGCATCCGGGCGCGGCCGCGGGTGGTGTGCTTCTCCTCGCGGGTCACCATGTAACTGGGGCACATGGTGTCGTTTTCGGCCAGACACTTGCCTACGCCGACGCAGCGGAGCGTGGTGTTGGCGAAGTTGCTGGCGAAGTTGCCCCCGTCCTCGGCAAAAGAAAAGTGAGTCTTGATCGCCGGCGGACTGTAATGGCCAGGGCTCAGCTTGAGTTGGTCGTCCATGGGCTTGGCGTCTACTACCTTCCCCGGGTTCATCTTCCACTGGGGGTCCCAAATGCGCTTGAAGCGCCGGAACGCCTCTACCAGCTCTTCCCCGTACATGCGGGACAGGAGCTCTCCTCTGGCCTGGCCGTCGCCGTGTTCGCCCGACAGCGAGCCGCCGTACGAGACGCAAAGGTAGGCAGCTTCCTCCATAAAGTCGCGGAATCGCTGAATCCCTGGAGCCGTTTGGAGGTCGAACGAGATCCGCGAGTGAACGCACCCCTGCCCCAAGTGCCCGTAGATAGCTCCGGACAGGTCGTATCGGTCGTAAAG
>JAHWKV010000076.1 GCA_019347725.1 Actinomycetota bacterium | reverse complement strand
CGGGCGACGCCCCCGGCCCGGAGGGCCTGCGGGCCGCGCTGGGCGAGGTGCTGCCGGACGCGATGGTTCCGGCGGTCGTGGTGGTCCTCGACGCCCTGCCCCTCACGCCCAACGGCAAGCTGGACCGGGCCCGGCTGCCGGTGCCCGACCTCGCCGACGCCGGGCCCGGCGTCGGGACCGGCGCCCCCGGCGGCGTTGCGGCCGGACGAGGCTCCCAGGGCGCCTTGACCGGCCGCCCCCCGGCCACCCCGGACGAGGCGCGCCTGTGTGCCCTGGTCGCCGAGGTGCTCGGCCGGCCTGACTCCCTGAACGCCCTGGCGGGGGTCTCCGATCTCCGTGTCAGCGGCTCCCACACTGAGTGCAAGGTTGAGCAAGAGCATCTGAGCGACGTGCTGGCGCATCTGGGAGGCATCGGGTGCGCAGCCTCCGGAGCCAGCCTCCCACCCTGGAGGAATTGTTCCTCAAACACTACGCCGTCGAGCACCCGGCCGGGCCGTGATCGCTCTGGCGGGCACCGCCACCTTGGTCCGGCTCAACCTTCGGCTGGATCGCTTCCGTATCCCGGCCTGGATTCTAGGCTTCGGCGTACTTTCCTACGTCACCGGGCTGGCGTTCGAGGAGCTCTACCCCACCGCCGAGTCCCGCCGGCAGTTCGGAGCCACCCTGGCCAACAACCCCTCGCTGGTGGCCCTGCTGGGTCCGGCGTTCGACCTTTCCTCTGGCGGCGGGCTCGTCGCCTGGCGCCTGGGAGGCCTCGGGGCTACCCTTACCGGCCTGTTCGGCATAATGACGGTCACCCGACACACCCGAGCCGAAGAGGAAGCACAGCGGCTCGAGCTGGTGATGGCCGGAGTCGTCGGACGCACCGCTCCCCTGGCGGCTGCGCTCACCGTCTCGTTCGGCGCCAGCTTCGCTATCGGCGCCGCCGTCACGACCACCCTGCTCGCGATCGGCGAACCGGTCGCCGGCTCGATCGCGCTCGGCCTGGGGTTCTCATGTGTGGGTGTGGTCTTCGCCGGACTATCCGCGGCAACCGCGCAGCTGGCCGAGAACTCCAATACGTCGAGCGCGCTGGCCGGCACCGTGCTGGCGGCCGCTTACCTGCTGAGGGCTCTAGGCGACTCGACCACCTCACAGGGCATGAAGCTGCTCTCTTTTGTGTCGCCGGTTGGCTGGTCGCAGCAGGTCCGGCCCTTCGCTGAAGAGCGCTGGTGGATCTTCGGGATGTTCGCTGTGCTGTTATTCACTGCGTCGGCGCCGCCTACGTACTGGCCGGTTTGTGATTCAGGCCGTCCTGCGCCTACGGTCGGAGGAGACCACTTTTCGAGCGGAGCCGGTCCTGGCTACCCGGGTAGGCCGCGTCCGCTGGGGACTGAGCCACCTGCTGCCGGCGACGGTAGGCGCCATAAGCACCATGGCCGCCGCAGGCGCGAGCGCAGGCCTCGTCCACGGATTGGGATCAGGCGACATCGCCGGCAGCACCGTGGACGTCCTGGCCACGTCCGTCCTGCACGTACCGGCCATCCTGGTTCTCGCCGGACTGACCCTGGCGCTGTTCGGCCTAGCCCCGAAGCTGGTCTTTGCAGCGTGGATCGCTCTGACCGGATTCCTGTTGCTGGGCCAGCTCGGGCCCACTTTAGACCTGGACCAGTGGATGATGAACCTATCCCCCTTTAGCCACGTGCCCCTGGCTCCCGAGGATCTCCGAGCGCTGCCCACATCGGCGTTGCTCGCATCGGCGCTGTTGCTGGCGGCGGTTGGACTGGCCGGATTGCGCCGCCGGGACATAGGTTGAGCTCGACCCCCCACTCAAAGCCGGGTCGTCGGTTCGCCCCGGCCGTGAGCAGGTAATCTGGTCTCCTAGATGCTCAATCCCTTCGCTTCGCGCCGGTGGATACTCATCCACATTTTTGCAGCTGTCATCGTTATCGTCTGCCTGGCCCTGGCGTTGTGGCAGCTCGACCGCCTGCAGTCCCGCAGGGCGGACAACGAGCGGCTGCTGGCCCAGACCCGATTGCCCCCTGCAGATCTTAAGGAGGCGTTCGAACCGCAGGCCGATGACGAGGAGCTTGACGCGGCCGTATACAGGACCCTGGAAACCTCCGGCAGCTACGACCTTTCCGAGGAGGTTCTGCTACGGTCCCGCTCCCTTGAGGGCCGCCCCGGGCACCACCTTCTCACCCCCCTGATAACCGACACCGGTACGGCCTTGATCGTGGACCGGGGTTGGGTCCCGCTGTCCGTCGACGAGCCGGGCATGGGGCAGACCGCGCCACCCGCAGGATCCGTCGAGGTAGCCGGGCTGCTTCTGCAATCCGAGGACAAGGGCTTCCTGGGCATATCCGACCCCCCGCCCGGGCGCGTCAACTCCCTGCCCAGAGTGGACCTGACCCGGCTGGAAGAGCAGATGCCCTACCCGGTCTTTCCTCTCTACCTACGGCTGCAGGACCAACGGCCGGCCAACTCCGGCGAGCTCCCCGAGCCCGCGCCGGTGCCGGAGCCGGACGACGGGCCGCACCTGTCCTACGCGTTACAGTGGCTTTTCTTCGCCTTCGCGGCATCGGTCGCATACGGCGGCTTAATTCGAAAAGAACGTCAACGACTCGGCCGCCGGGAAGCAGGAGATGAGCCAACCCCCGCAACGGGTTAGTTTGTCCATATGCACATTTGCTTTGTTTGCTCGGGCAACATCTGCAGGTCCCCGATGGCGGAAAAGGTCATGGTCGAGCACTTGGCCAAGCAGGGACTGGCGGACAAAGTCAAGGTAACGAGCGCCGGGACGGGCGGCTGGCACGTCGGGCAGCCCGCCGACTACCGGGCAGCGTCGACGCTTGCTGAGAAAGGCTACCCGATCGGGCACGTAGCTGCGACGGTGGGGCCCGAGCACCTGGACGCGGACCTGCTGATTGCGCTCGACTCCGGTCACTATCGCTTCCTGCAGCGCCTGGCCGGCGATTCGCCCGGAGCCATGGACAGGGTTCGAATGCTGCGCTCGTTCGACCCCGACTCCGCCTCCGACCTGGACGTCCCGGACCCCTACTACGGCGGTGACGGCGGTTTCACCCGGGTGTTGGAAATGATAGAAGCGTCGATGCCGGGGTTAATTGAGTGGATCCGGCAGAACCTGGACGAATGACCCGGTCCGACCCCCGCTCCGCCGTCACGCGACTCATGGGCATGCCGGCGCCCAGCGCGCACCCTCTCGGCGGATCTGCATACGAGGTGAGGCTGGAGAACGACGACAGGGTGCTCGCCAAGAACGATTCCCGCCCGGGCGCGATCGCGGCCGAGGTCGCATCCCTCAACTGGCTCGCCGAGACCGACACCGTTCGTACGCCCCGCGTTCGAGAGCACGACGAGCAGTGGATGATCACCGACCTTGTCCCCACAGGCAGCCCCAACGCGGTCGCGGCGGAGAACCTGGGCCGGCAGCTTGCCCGGCTTCATCGTGCCGGCGCCCCGGCGTTCGGGTCCCCACCGGCGGGCGGCCCCGTGACCGGAACCATAGGCCTGGCGCCCATGCACAACGTTGAGGAGGATGACTGGTGCACCTTCTACGTGACCCACCGCGTGGAGGTGTATCTAAAGATGGCATACGACGGCGGTAGCCTCAACAGCCGCCAGGTGGATACCATCCACAAAGCCACGGACGGCATCGACCAAATTGCCGGTCCGCCGGAACCGCCGGCGCGGCTGCACGGCGATCTGTGGAGCGGTAATGTGCTTTGGGGCGCCGACGGCCGTGCGTGGTTAATAGACCCCGCCGCCCACGGCGGCCATCGGGAGACGGACCTAGCGATGCTGAGGCTGTTCGGCACGCCGCACCTGGATCGAATCATCGACGCCTACCGGCAGGAATACCCGCTGCCCGACGGCTGGGAGGCCCGCGTCGGGCTGCACCAGCTGTTTCCCCTGCTCGTGCATGCGGCTCTGTTCGGCGGCGGCTACGCCGCCCAGGCGGAGGCCGCAGCCTCTTCCGCTCTCCGTGGCGCCTAACCGATACCCATCTGTTCGGCATAGCCGATGAGCCGTCGAATCCGAGCCCCGGCCGAGCCGCTGACCACCATGGCCAGAACCACAAAAGCGCCGAACGCGTAGTACAAACCCGTCAGGCTAACCGCTATATACCCGGCGGTTAGAACGCTCCAGCCCAGCCCTGCGCCCATCAAGGAAAGCTGGCGGGCCATGGCCTTCAACGTGAGGTCGGCGCCGCCATCGTCACCGCGCCGGCGCGCGGACTCGATTAGCTCATCGACCAGCTTGGGCTTCATCGAAAATACAAACAGCGCCGCCAGCAGGCAGAACGCCCCTGCCAGGCCGAGGATCAGCTCCTGAGCCACTCCGACCCGGATTATGGGTCCGTTCAGCCGGTTCCCGACCGCATAGATAAGGGCCCACATCAACCCTGCGACCACGGCGCCTACCGCATAGATCCGACGCCGGCTTTTCATCGCCTCTTCCATGCTCTCCCGCAATTCTCGAACGTTGGGTTCGCCCCCACGTTGCGGCCGCCACCGTGAACTAGTAAGTGATTAAAAAGTGAGTATCCAAGCCCTTTAGCTTTGTCTTTCCGTCCAGGAAGCTCAGCTCGATCAGACACGTAACGCCGCTTACCGTTGCGCCCAACCGTTGCACGAGATCCGCGGCCGCCCGGGCGGTCCCGCCGGTGGCCAGCACGTCATCCACGATCAACACCCGGTCCCCGGAGCTGACGGCGTCGGCGTGTATCTCGAGCACCGCCTCCGCATACTCAAGCTGATAGCAAGCGGCCTCGCTGCGGTAGGGAAGCTTACCGTGCTTGCGGATCGGAGCAAAGCCTGCCCCCAACTTGAGCGCCACGGGTGCGGCCAGTATGAACCCGCGCGCCTCGATCCCGCACACGGAATCGATGTGCATCGATGAATAGGGTTGCGCCATTTCGTCCACAACCTCCCGCAGCGCCCGGGCATCTGCCAGCAAGGGCGTTATGTCCTTGAAATCTATGCCGGGCTTGGGAAAATCGTTGATGGTTCGGATGGTTTGCTTCCAGCGCTCCCGGGCTTCGTCGGTCACCGCTTACCTCCGCCTTTTTTGCGTTTTGCCCGGCTCTGACTGCGCTTAGTTTGCGTCTTGGCGGGCTTGGCACCTCCCTGGGACCGAGTTTCGGCGGAGGGCGCCTCACCATTGGTTTGGTCTCCTTCGGAGCTAGCTTCCCGGGGCTCGCTGGAGGTCCTGCCGGCCCGGCGCCTGCGAGCGCTGGCCATCGCGTAGCGAGGTTCGCGCTCTTTCCAAATCGACAACGCCGGTACCGCCAGATAGATGCTGGAGTAAGTTGAGGCCGCTATACCGACGAACAAAGCCAGAGCCAGGTCCTTCAGGGTCTCGGCCCCCAGCAGGTACGATCCCACGAAGAGCAAGCTCCCCACCGGCAAAAGCGTAGACAGCGACGTGCTGATGGAACGCATAATGACCTGGTTGGAGGCGGCGTTGGCGATCTCGGCAAAGCTGCTCTTTAGGTTCGCCGGCAGCTTCTCAGTCTCTTGAATTCGGTCAAAGACGACCACCGTGTCGTACAGCGAGTATCCGAGGATGGTCAGCAAGGCGATCACCGAAGCCGGAGAGACCTCGAAGCCCACAAGCGCGTAGATGCCGGCGGTGATGATCAGGTCGTGCATTAGGGCCAGGATGCCGGCCGCAGCCATCTTGGGCTCCAGCCGCTACGAGATATAGGCGATGGCCAGCAGCAGGAAGATACCCAGGCCCCGTAACGCTTGGTTGGTGATGTTGGCGCCCCACTTCTCACCGACGGCCTCGATGTTCACCTCGCTGGAGCCTGCGCCGGTTACCTCGGTCAGCGCTTCGATGACGGCCGAACACTCCACCGGCTGAAGCTACGAGGAGGTCAGCACCACGACCTGCGGGTACCCACCCCAACCCACCACGACAAACTGGACCACCCGCAGGACCAGCCCACCCACCCATAC
>JAHWKV010000075.1 GCA_019347725.1 Actinomycetota bacterium | reverse complement strand
ATTTCCAGGGCATGGTGGGAGTTGTTATGCACGAAGGCTCCGTGACGGCCGAAGCTGATTAAGCCCGGCAGCGAATCCACCCACGCAGACAGGGCTGTAAAAGGCTCTTCATAGTTCAGATCGTAGACCGGGTAGGCCGCAGGCAGTCGTTCCACGTGGACCCACTCTGGATTGGGTGCGCGCAATTGCATCCGCTCGAGAGCGTCAAGCACGGTCTCACCCAACCCATCTACGGTCTCACCCCAGACCGGCTCGTTGACCGAACAAGGTATCTCGGCGCACAACACCGTCTTGCCGGCGGCGTCGCCGGCGCTACGGTAATTTTTGGGTTCGGAGATACGTGTCACCGGCGTGCTCGGGTCCGGCAAATAGTGAGCATCGTAGAGGCTAAACCGATCGGTGTTCATTACGAGATAGACCAGCAGCATGGCTCGAGTGCGAAGCCTCCCGGCGGCCTCGAGGACCTGCTCCGGTGCGCAAGGTTGCGCCATGTACGCCAGCGCGGGCATCGCCACGGTGGACCAAACGTGGGGCGCCCGGATCGCTTCCCCGGACTCCAGGAGCACCCGAAGACCGCCTTCATGGGGCCCTACCGAGCGGACCGCCGATCCCAGCCGGACATCGGCGCCGCTGTCGACGCATCCGTTAGCCAGGGCATCCCATATCTGTCCAAAGCCACGCTGGGGGTAATAAAAGATGCCTCCTGCGTCCGACCGTCCGGCGATCTTGCGCAGCAGCTTGCCGGCGCCGTTGCCGCTTACCCGCCGCCGTGCTTGCTCAGCGTGTATCTCGTCGGGTTCAAGTCCCCACAGTTTCCGGGCGTACGGAAAGTAGAAGCGATCACACATGGTAGACCCCAGGCCCGCCCTGAGGACTCCGGCAAAGGTATCGGATGCCGGTTTCCTGGTCCACGCCATGGCGGCGTCTCTTCCCGCGGCCAAGGCGAACGTCGGTGGCAGATTCTTGACCAGGTCTCCAAACTGCAGGGGGAAGGAGATCCAGCGACCCTCCAGGTAAATACGACCGTTGCGCCTGCGCACCTGTAGATCCGCACCCATCAGGGATCTCAGCTCGGCCAGGATCTTGGGCGGTGTCGCCGGATGCAAACGGTGGGATCCGTAGTCGACGCGGATACCGCCGACCTCGAAGCTGGCTGCCAGCCCGCCTACCGAGGCGCCCCGCTCGAGGACGACCACCTTTCGACCGAATTCAGCAGCCTTGTAAGCCGCGCCCAGGCCGGCCGGGCCTGCCCCCAGAATGATTACATCGGCGGTGGATTCACCGCCCGCTATAGAAGACCTTTTTGACATACAACCCGATCGCCGCCAAAATTGATATAAGGACTGTCGTAACGGTTAGTCGAGTTTATGATTCCGTACACGAAGACAGTAAAGCTCCAATCCAGCCACGGATCCGCTAAAAGTGCATTTTTTGAGCAACGGCGCTCGCAAGATTATCTGCGAGCGCCTTTTTTTGTAACTTGAAGCTTCTAAACAGGAGGAGCCCACTGAGAGAGAACTACGGCTTATACGACCCTAGGAGAGAACGCGACGCCTGTGGTATCGGTTTCGTTGCCGATGTCGAAGGCAGGACCAGCCGCTCTATTGTCGAGTCAGCCCTGTACTCCCTGTGCCGGGTTAGGCACCGGGGAGCCGTCGCCGCGGACTCCAAGTCCGGGGACGGGTCCGGAGTTCTCCTGCCGCTTCCGCGCAATTTCTTCGCCGCCAAAGCCGCCAAAGCGGGCAACCGGGTAGACCCGGAATTCATCGGCGTCGCCCAGATATTCGTTTGGCCGCCCGAACAGCAGCGGCACCGGCTGATCGTCAAGGAGGTATGCCAGCGGGAAGGCATTCACGTCGTTGACTTCAGGTCCGTGCCCATCGACATGGCTCCGGTGGGCGATCAAGCCAAGCGGATCATCCCCGGCTTTGAACAGGCCATCCTGCTAAAGCCGGTAGGAGTCGACGCAGCCGAGGCCGAGCGCCGATGCGTGCGCGCCCGCAAGAGGGCCGAGAAAGCCTGCCGGGAAGCTGATATCGAGGTCTACTTCCCGTCCTTCTCGTTTCAGACCATTACCTACAAGGCGTTAGTTGTGGCGGACCATCTGGCCGACTTCTACCAGGACCTGTCCGACGAGAAGATGGACGCACCGTTTGCGATCTTCCATCAGCGCTTCTCTACCAATACCGAGCCAACCTGGGAACGGGCTCAGCCATTCAGGCAAAGCTGCCACAACGGCGAGATCAACACCATCGCGGGAAACATCAATCGCATGCGCGCTCGAGAAGGCCGTCTGGGTAAGCGCAACTTACTGGAGGAAGAGCTGCTCCGGCCCATCATCGACGAGAACGGCTCCGACTCGTCGATGTTCGACAACGCTCTTGAGCTGCTAAACCGAGAAGGCCGTGGGATCACCCACGCCATGGCGATGCTGGTGCCTGCCGCCTGGGAAAACCACGAGGACATCGACGACGCAGTGCGGGACTTCTACCGGTATCACGGCTGCCTGATGGAGGCGTGGGACGGCCCTGCCGGCGTTATCTTCACCGACGGCCAGCGCGTCGGCGCTTCCCTGGACCGTAACGGTCTGCGGCCGCTGCGCTACTCCGTTTGCGAGGATGGATACATCACCTGCTCCTCCGAAGCCGGGTCCATCTACACCCGCGGCCACGGCTCGGTTAAGCGAGGCAAGCTCGGCCCCGGCCAGATGATCTGCGTCGACCCAGCCGACGGCGGCTTCCAAGCCAACCCGGTTAAGGACCACCTGTCCAAGATGCAGCCGTACGGCCAGTGGGTTGCCGAACACCTCACGCGGTCTCCGATGGCCCTGCCCGAACCCGAGGTGCTCGACGACCTGCTGACCCGCCAGTTGGCGTTCGGCTACACGCGGGAGGAGTTCACCACCATCATGCGGCCCATGGCCACCACCGGCCACGAACCCACATCCTCGATGGGGGATGACACGGCCCCGGCGGTGCTCTCGGAGTTCAACCGGCCGCTGTACAACTACTTCAAGCAGCGCTTTGCGCAGGTAACCAATCCTGCGATCGACCACATGAGAGAGCGCTCCGTGATGAGCATCCGCACCCTGCTCGGACCGCATGATCCGGTGCTGTGGGAGCGCCCTGAAGGCGCGTCCATGCTGGAGCTGGACAGCTTCTTTTTGTTCAAGTCGATCGGCGGGCACCACCTGGATGCTTCCTTCGAGGTTTCCCAGGGACCGGAAGCGCTGGCCAACCGCATCGTGGAGTTGTGCGAGGAGGCCGAACAAGCTGCACGTATCGGCAGCGGCATCCTGCTGGTCTCGGACCGCAACATTGGACCCAACCGAGCCCCGATCCCGATGCTGCTGGCGATCGGCGCCATCCATCAATCGCTCATGCGCTGCGGAGAGCGGACACGCACCTCACTGGTCGCTGAGACAGACGAAGCGCGCGAGGTGCACCACTTCGCCTGCCTGCTCGGCTATGGAGCCGACGCGATCTGCCCGCGCTTGGCGCTTGACTCCCTGGCCGACTTGGTCTCCGAGGGCCGCCTGGGTGAGGACATACCTGCCACTGAAGCTCTGATGCTGTTCAAGCAAGCGGTAGAGGAAGGCGTTCTGAAAATCATGTCCAAGATGGGCATCTCCACCACCGACTCGTACCGCGGGGCTCAGATCTTCGATGCCCTGGGAATTGGTCAGGGCGTCGTGAACCTGGCCTTCACCGGCACCCCGACACCTCTGGGCGGCATTGGATTATTCGAAATGGGTGAGGATGCGCTCAAGCGCCACAAGGTCGCCTATGCGTACGAGAGTAAGGCCAAGCTGCCCAACCCCGGTTACCTGAAGCATCACGCCAAGGGCGAGTACCACGCCACCAACCCCAAGGTGGTCGATGCCCTGCATGAAGCCGTCAAGGACGGCAACTGGGAGTCGTACCAGAAGTTCGCCAACCTGGTGGACGAGCGTCCCGCTACCGAACCACGCGATCTGCTCAAGATCCGGTGGGCTGCGGAACCCGTACCCCTGGAAGAGGTAGAACCCGTCGAAGCCATTACGGCACGCTTTTCCACCGGCGCCATCAGCCACGGGGCCATCGGGGCTGAAGCCCACGAGACGCTGGCTATCGCACTCAACTCTATCGGCGGCTCTGCCAACAGCGGTGAGGGGGGCGAGGACCCCGGTCGCTACCGCGACGAGCGCAGATGCAAGGTTAAGCAGATAGCTTCCGGGCGATTCGGAGTAACGCCCGAGTATGCGTCGTTTGCCGAGGAGCTGCAGATCAAGATCGCCCAGGGATCCAAGCCTGGCGAAGGAGGCCAGCTGCCGGGGCACAAGGTATCGGCCGAGATCGCTGCATTGAGACACACGCGTCCGGGTGTGGCGTTGATCTCTCCCCCGCCACACCACGACATCTACTCGATCGAAGATCTGGCCCAGTTGATCTTCGACCTGAAGCAGGTCAACCCCAAAGCGAAGGTTTCGGTGAAGCTGGTTGCCGAGGCCGGGGTCGGCACCATCGCCGCCGGCGTAGCCAAAGCGCTGGCCGACGTGGTTCAGATCTCCGGTTGGGACGGCGGAACCGGCGCCAGCGCGCTCTCCAGCATTAAAAACGCCGGGCTTCCCTGGGAGCTGGGCATAGCCGAGACCCAGCAGACACTGATCCGCAACCACCTGCGGGACCGGGTACGCATTCGTGTCGACGGAGGCATGAAGGGGGGCCGTGACGTGATTATGGCCGCCCTGCTCGGCGCCGACGAATACTCCTTCGGTACCTCGCTGCTGCTGGCCGAAGGCTGCATCATGGTACGGGCCTGCCACCGGGACACCTGCCCGGTGGGTATCGCCACGCAGCGACGGGACCTGCGGGACAAGTTCACCGGTACTCCGGAGCAAGTTGCCCGCTACCTGCTGTTCGTAGCCGAGGAGACCCGCCGCATCCTAGCCTCGCTGGGCATGCGCTCCATCGACGAGGCCATCGGCCGTATGGACCTGCTTGAGCCAAATCTTCTCGGGGCTCGGGCGCAGATGCTGGACATTGCTCCAATGATCGCGATGGAGGAAGGCGCCAGGCACTTCGTTGCCTCCCACTCAATCCAGCAGCCAACCTCCGAGCTCGGCGATAGGGTGCACGACGACTGCATCGAAGCTATTCTCGGAGGCAAGCATGTCGAGGTCAGCTACCCCATTCACAACAAGGATCGTACGGTCGGGGCCCGGCTGGGCGGAGCCATCGCTCACGAACACGGCTCACAGACGCCTCCGGGCACCGCTCGGGTACTGTTTGACGGCGAGGCCGGACAGAGCTTTGGCGCATTCCTAAGCGGCGGAGTCGAGTTCGTCCTAACCGGCGAGGCCAACGACTACGTCGGCAAGGGTATGGGCGGCGGCCGGATCGTAATCCGTGCTCCCAACAACGATGCCGGGGAACCCCACCTCATAGGCAACACGGTTCTGTACGGGGCCACCGGAGGCGAGATGTTCGTAACCGGCCAGGCCGGCGAGCGCCTGTGCATCCGCAACTCCGGTGCGCTGGCCGTCGTCGAGGGTGCCGGGGACCATGCCTGTGAATACATGACCGGCGGAACTGCAGTCATCCTCGGCCCGATCGGATGGAACATGGGCGCCGGCATGACCGGAGGAGAGGCCTACATCTACGACCCCGAGGCACAGCTGCGGGCCAAGGTCAACCCGGAGCTGGTGGACATGCACCGGCCCGAAGGCGAATACCTGGACGCCCTGGAAGAGCTGTTGTCCAGGCACGCGAAACTGACCAATTCGTCAATTGCCGGACGCATTCTCAAGGCGTGGCCAAAGGAGGGCGGCAACTTCTGGCGTGTAGCGCCCAAAGCGGAGGTCGCTGCCATTGAGAGCGCTCACGAGGGCTCCGTGAGCTCCAAGGCCGGAGCTTAGACCCAGCGCGTGCCTACCGCCGACGATACGGCGTCCAATCTTGCGGCGCTGAACGAGACCGGCCGGGGGGCG
>JAHWKV010000074.1 GCA_019347725.1 Actinomycetota bacterium | reverse complement strand
CGCGAGGGTCCGCCAGCCGTCCCAGCGGATGTAGTCCTCGATCACGATCCTGGCCCCATTCACCCCGTGGAGAAGCGCCAGCGCGAGAAGCGGAAAGTCATAGGTTCTCCAGAACAAGCCGTCCCATCTCTGAGCGACGAATTCGAAGTTGATGCGCTCTACTCCGCCCCCGAATACGTGCATGATCGCCATGTGCCCGAGCACGAGGAACAGAAGGACGATCCCGCTTATCCGCATGAAGAACCAGGACCACACTTCGAACCCCGACGGCGTGGTATCGGGCCGGAATTTGTGCTCGTAGGCGTCCAGAACGCTCATTAGAAGATCGGCTCCAGCATGATGTAGGCGGACGGGATGAAAATCGCCAGGGTGATGACCCATACGGCGCGGGATAGCTGCACCTGGATGCGTGCCGTTTTTGGCCAAAAGTCCAACAGAATCACTCTCAGACCGTTGAAGGCGTGGAACGTGACCAGGAACATCAGCAGAACCTCCATGGGGCGAAACAGGGCGCTCTCGTAGAGGTGGGCCATGGCGTTGTAGACGTCGGGGCCGAACATGACCAGCGAAGTGTCCACTACATGCAGAAACAAAAACCCAAGCACGGCCAGCCCGCTCCCGCGGTGCAGGATCCAGGACCACATGCCGCTGCCCCCTTTGTAGCGGGAGCGGTTGTAGTCGGAGGTCTGGGCGGTGGACTCCATACGCCGGTCAGTCTAGAACACCTTTTGCCAGCAGCGCTCTTTCTGCCGTTGCGATCCGCTCCAAAACTCAAAGTCGCTCCCGCACCGCCCCCTCAACGTCTTTGCCCTCATAGATATTCACAGACACCCACGCGGGCCCCCTTCTCTCGCCGGAGGAATGCTCATCTGGGACTTGCCTGCCGGAGGAGATGCAAAGGCGGTAGGCACCGGCGAGATGCGCTCCTTACATAGGCCACCTGCTTCCATCAGAGGAACGCTCACCCGAGACTTGCCTGTTGCAGGGGATGCAAAGGCGGCAAGTTCCGGCGAGAGCGAGGAGCATTAGTGTCTCGCGACGAGGATCTGGCTACGCAAGGGGGGGCTCCGATAAGCGACGAGCGGGTCGCCGGTGCCTGCCGCCGTCACCAAGCCGGCAAAGCAAGGCCCGTCGCCCGTCGACCGGCGGCCGCAGCGCCCCCATCGGAGCAGCCCTCGTGGCCCGGCCCTTAAGATGTTGCCCAGTTAGCGTTTGTCCGGCCATGGAATTGGCGCAATAACTTGACCAAAGGGAGTCTCATGAAGGTAGCGGTAGTTGGCGGCACCGCCGGAATTGGTTACGGAATAGCACTCCGATGCGCAAAGGCAGGAGACGACGTCGTGATCGGGGGACGGGCCGCAGAGAAGTCACAGCGGATCGCAGGCGAGGCCACCGAGGCGCTGGGCGGCAACGTCACGGTCGGCGGTGACGCCAATGAGAACGCGGTCAAAGACGCCGAACTGGTCGTTGTGACCGTCCCGTACCCGGGGCTGGCCGACACGTACAAGGCAATCAAGCCTTCCCTAACCGAAGGCGCCACGATCCTGGACTGCAACGTTCCTCTGGCCAGCGAGATGGGCGGAAAGCCCACCCGGGTGATGGGCATCTGGGAAGGCTCCGTTGCCCAGCAGGCCAAGAGCATTTTAGGTATGGAATTCCCCGTGGCCTCCGGTTTCCACACCGTCATGGGCGCAAAGCTGGTTGATACCGACCACGAACTGGGCGGCGACGTGCTGGTTGCCGGTGACATGGCGGCCCGTAGGGTGGTCCAGGGGCTCGTCGGCAAGATTGCGGGTGCCCGCTTCGTCGACTGCGGTCCCCTTGAGAATGCCCGAATCCTCGAGTCGCTGACTGCGCTGCTGATCGGTATCAACATCCGCTACAAGCTGGACCCGGGCGCCGGTCTCAAGATCGCCGGTTTGCCCGAATAGGGATCTTTTCGATTCAGGAATCAGTCGGGGTTACGACGGCCAGCACCGCTCCGATGCTGGCCGTCTGGCCCGGCTGAAACCTGATCTCGCTGACCACTCCGTCCACATGGCAGGTGACTTGATTCTCCATCTTCATTGCCTCCAGGACCAGGATCGGATCCCCGGCTACGACCTCATCGCCCACTTTGCGCAAGACCTTGACGACCGTGCCCTGCATCTGGGCGGTCAGCTCGTCACCCGAGCTGCCCAGGCCGGCGGATGGGCTGAGATCCGGCGGCCGCGGCTTTTGCCGCAGCGTCTGGGACCTCTCCAGGACCTTCACCTCGTACCGCTTTCCGTTCACCTCGACCGAGTACCGGCGGTGACCGGCCGGTGCTGCCGATCTTCCCATCGGTCCCACGTCCAGTTCGGACAGGTCCATGGCGTTCTCGACGGTCTTGGTTGAAAAGTCCCCTGCACCGAACCAAGGGCTCGACAGCGCCAGTTGATGGAACGGGATGGTCGTTACCAAACCCCCGATCCGGTATTCGTCCAGCGCCCGCAGCATGGCCTTGATGGCCTGATCCCGCGTACCCCCGTAGCAGATGAGCTTGGAGATCAGCGAGTCGTAGTGCGCCGATATCATGCCGCCCGCCCGCACTCCGGCGTCGACCCGCACTCCCGGACCCGACGGCTCTTGGTACCTTTCGATCTTGCCGGGATTGGGAAGGAAGTCCTGTGCCGGGTTCTCGGCGTTGATCCGGCACTCGATGGCGTGGCCGCGGAAGGTCACATCAGCTTGGTCGAAACCGAGCTCGTCGCCTTGGGCCACCTGGATCATCAGCTGAGTCAGGTCCAGTCCGGTTACCAGCTCCGTGACGGGATGCTCCACCTGTAGGCGGGTGTTCATCTCCAGGAACCAGAATTCGGGCCCGGCTTCGTTCTGCTCGAGCAGGAACTCCACGGTACCCGCCGAGGAGTAGCCCACCTGCCTGGCCAGGCGCACCGCGGCCTCACCCATCTGCTTGCGCAGCTCGGGGCCTACTGCCGGTGACGGTGATTCCTCTACTAGTTTCTGGTGGCGTCGTTGCAGTGAACAGTCGCGCTCGCCCAGGTGCACGACGTTGCCGTGGGTGTCGGCGATGATCTGGACTTCCACATGCCGCGGATTTTCCAGGTATCGCTCGAGGTAAATCTGGGAGCTGCCAAACGAGACCTCGGCCTCCCGGGTGGCGCTCTCGAATGCCTCGAGGGCCTCATCGAGGCTCTTGACGACCCTAAACCCCCGGCCGCCGCCTCCCTTGGCCGCCTTCAGCGCCACAGGCCATCCATGTTCGGCGGCGAACGCCTTGATCTCCTCGGGTCCGGAGATGGGTTCCGAGGTTCCCGGCACGCTGGCCACGGACGCCGCGGCGGCAATTTTGCGAGCCGACACCTTGTCCCCGGCCTGTTCGATGGCGTCCGCCGGCGGGCCGATCCAGATCAGACCGGCTTCGGTCACGGCGGCGGCAAACGCCGAGCTCTCCGCCAAGAAGCCGTAGCCGGGATGGATGGCGTCGGCGCCCGCTAGGTTTGCTGCCTGAAGGATCCTGGGGATGCTCAGGTAGCTTTTGGCCGGGGCGGTGTCGCCGACGAAGAAGGCCTCGTCGGCATAATGCACGTGCAGTGCGTCGCGATCGATTTCCGAGTAGATGGCGACCGTGGCGATATCGAGGTCCCTGCATGCCCGAAAGATGCGGATGGCTATCTCGCCGCGGTTGGCCACCAAGACTTTGCGTATCCTGGCCATAAGAGTGTCGATTCTAGCGGCTGCCTTAGAAGGCGCGTGCCGCCGCCGGAATGACGCCTGTTTTTTCATGGGAGGCTTTGGCGTCGTGGACGGCTCAATCGATCAGAATCGGCTCATGCAGGCCCTGCCGGCCTGGGTCCCCGCGGCTCGTTACCTCGCGGAATGTGACTCCACTAATCGAGCTGCGATGCAGTGGGCTAAAGACGGTGCCCCGCACGGCAGCCTGCTACTCACCGACTACCAAAGTGCCGGCCGGGGCCGGCTGAACCGCAGCTGGGTGGCGCCGGCGGGCAGCAGTTTGCTGTTTTCGATGGTTTTGCGCCCGCGCTTTGGCGCCGAGCGATGGGCACTGGTGGGCCTGGCCGCCGGGGTAGCCGTTTGCCGATGTCTGCGCGAGGGGGGAATCAGCGCGTCCCTCAAGTGGCCCAACGACGTTGTTGTTGACGGTAGAAAAGTTGCCGGCGTCCTGGTGGAATCCGAGCGTAGGGCTCTGGTCCTAGGGGTAGGGATAAATGTCAATATGAGCGAGTTTCCCTTGCCCTTGCAGGGCACCGCCACCAGCATGAGCCTGGCGGCCGGGCGCCGGTTCGACCGTTTGTGGATGCTCGGGGAGACCGTCGAAGAGTTCGCCTCTCTTTACGACTCCTTGCCCTACGGGCTGATCGACAGTTACCGAGCTTTGTGTGACACGCTTGGCGCCAGGGTAAGGGTGGAATGTTCCGGCGAATCGGTAGAAGATGTGGCCGAGGACGTGGATGCGGCCGGAGCACTCGTCCTAGCCGGCGGGAAGGTCGTAAGCGCCGGCGAGGTGGTGCATCTCAGGACATCAGTTTGAGCTCAAGTCAGGTGGATTGGGAGGTAGGTATATCAAAGTAGCCGTCATCGGTGTCGGGCACGTCGGCCTGGTAACCGCGGCCACGCTTGCAAAATTTGGCCACGAGGTCGTGGGACTCGACTCCGACAGCGCCAAGGTGGAGGCGTTGCAGCGCAAAGAGATGCCTTTCTTTGAACCCGGGCTGCAGGAACTCGTCGACGAGACATCCTCGTCGGGACACTTGAGCTTCACCAAGGACGCTCCAAGCGCATTTAGCGGCGCCCGCTGCGTATTCATATGCGTGGGCACCCCGGCGAGGGCGGACGGGGAAGCCAACCTGATGGCGGTGGAAGCCGCCGCCACCGCGGTGGCCGAGCACGTCGACGGCGATGTGGTCCTGGTCCAAAAATCCACCGTACCGGTGCATACCGCCGACCGGTTGCACCGCTTGTTCGCTCGAGGCTGCAAGCACAAGATCACCTTGGTCTCCTCCCCGGAGTTCCTGCGTGAGGGGGCCGCCGTGGCGGATTCGCTGGAGCCGGAGAGAATCCTGGTCGGCGCGGAAGACCCCGAGGCGCACGAGGTGATGCGGGAGCTTTACGCCGGCGTGCTGGACGCCGGCTGCCGGTACTTCGCTACGGACATCTCCACCGCAGAGCTGGCCAAGCACGCCTGCAACGCTTTCTTGTCGCTAAAGATCTCGTTTGCCAACGCACTGGCGCGCATCTGCGAAGCCTCGGGTGCGGACGTGGTCCGGGTCGCCGACATCATGGGCTCCGATCCGCGCATCGGCAGAGAGTTCTTAAACGCCGGGATCGGCTTCGGCGGTTACTGCTTTCCCAAAGACCTTTTGGCGTTCAAGGCGGCGGCTTCGCAGCTCGGCTACGACTTCGGCTTGCTGGACGAGATATCCCACATCAACCGTGAGGCGCTTAGAGCCACGTTCGACAAGGTTCAAGATGCCGTATGGAACTTGGAGTCCAAGCGGATCTTGGTGCTGGGGCTGGCGTTCAAGGCCGGTACCGACGACGTCCGGGAATCGCCGGCTTTGAACCTGGTTCGGTTGCTAAGGGGCGCCGGGGCGCACGTCGTGGGTCACGACCCGCAGGCAAATCGGGCGGCTCTAGCCGAGATTGCCGACCTGGAGGTCGCCGACGACATCTACGAGGCCGCGGAAACCGGAGAGGCCCGCGAGTCCGTGATCTTCACCGGTTTCGTGCAGGAAGAGGATCTGCCCGAGGTATACGCCGGCGCCAGGGCTTTCGCCTACCCGTCGCTCTACGAGGGGTACGGGAACGCGCTGGTGGAGGCGGTCTTCTACGGGAAGCCGATCGTGGTGAACCGCTACTCCGTCTACGAGTCGGACATCCGCCCGCTCGGCTTCCGCTTCATCGAGATCTCGGGCGCGGTCACCGCCGAAACGGTGCGCGAGGTGCGCGAGGCACTCGCGAACCGGCGGCGTCAGGCGGCGATCGCGCGGCGCAACTT
>JAHWKV010000073.1 GCA_019347725.1 Actinomycetota bacterium | reverse complement strand
GGGAACCACCGAATCGGTCAAGCGGGCCGTCAAGGCCAACGTCGGCCTGTCCTTCATCTCTTCCTACGCACTCGAACCCGCGGAGGTCGCCGATGGCGGACCGTTGCGGGTGCTCAACGTCCCCGGAGTTAGTGCTAAACGTACCCTGTACGTGGCGGTGGAGAGAGGCCGGCCCCGGCGCAACTCCACGGAGGCGCTGCTGGAATTCCTAAGCTCCGAAGCGGTCGTAGAGCAGATTCGCGAATTTAGGTTCGACCCCAAGCGCAGCGGATAGGTCCGGCGGACAGGATGTGGATATGACCCGACCCGAAGCCGTCATCCTGCGCGCCGCGGCGCTGTGGACCGTGTACATCTGGATTACCAGGATCGTCAATATTTTGCAGGACCCGAGCCACACCGCCCAGTTCAAGGCCGTGCACAGCGCACTGGCCATGGTCTCGGTTGTTTTTGCCGTGGCAATTTGGGTGGTGGCCTCAAGGGGCCGTCGTCGCGCCAAGACGCACGCTCAGTAGACACCCTGGGCGCCGCAGCTTCATCGGCGGCCGCGGGTCTTAGGGTTCGCCCAGCACCTGTGCGGCGATCATCTCGACGTACAAACCCAAGGCGTCCGGCCTCAGGTGGACGCCGTCGCTGTAGAACATTTCGGGATGCTGGGTTGCGACCGTCTTCCAGTCGATCAACGAGGCATTGGGCCACCGATCGATGTTGGCCGCCAGCAACTCGTTGTTAAGGCTTTCCCAGGACCGGGCCACCTTCACGTTGAGCAGATACACGCGGGGCACGTCCTTGAGCATCTCCATCAGCTCATCCAGCTGTTGTGCCCTGATTACGCCGTTGGTCCCCATGTGGATGACCACGACGTCGCCGAGCTGGCTGCGGTCCTTCAGGCTCTGCACCGTGTGCAGGATGTCCTCGGCCTGGCGCCCCTTGCCGGCATCGACGATGGCGTTATCAAAGCGGTTGGCCAGCTCCTCGTTGGCGATGAGCATGACCGAGTCGCCGACCGCGGTCAGCAGCCTGGGCATCCCGGAGGCGGGAGGCGCCGCCGCCGGCTCTTCGGGCGATCCTGCGTCGGTGATTACTATCTCGCCAAAGACCGGGCGCGCCTGTTCCGTTGAGGCTGTGGTGGATACGACGGTTTCTTCCTCCTCGAGTAGCGGGGCCGCTTCCGATTCGGGGACATCCCACTGAACGATGGCTCCGGTTGCCACCGTGCCCATGACCAGCACCGGCAAGCTGAAGACGGCTAGCGAGGTCACCACCAGTCGGGGAGAGCGGTCCGAGAAGCCTGATTTCAGGTTCCTCCAGCTCCGGCCCAGGGCACCGGATCGCAGCGGCTTCTCCACTGCCTGGTAGGTTGCCTCGGCCAGCCAAAACGTGATCGCCAGCCGTAAAGCAAACAATGGCGCTCCCTCTAACGCAATGTCCACCTGGGGACGGGTGAGCATGAATACGGGCCAGTGCCACAGGTATATGGCGTAGGAGCGTTTGCCCAACCACTGCATCAAGCCGTTGCCAAGCGACCATCCGAGCACCGGACCCGGCCGGGTGGTTATAGCCACGCTTACTGCGCCGAGGGCCGCAACCAGGACGAATCCTCCCTGGTAAAGGACGGAGTCGAACTCGTTCCAGATGGTCATGCACGCCGCGAGCACTACCAGCGCCGCCACGCCCACTACGTCTTTGAAGGTTCCTACGTACCATTTGGGCCGGGCCGCCTTTTGGCCGGGTCGCCAGACAAAGGCCAGCGCCGCCCCGAACAAAATAGTGGCGATGCGGGTGTCGGTACCGAAGTAGAGCCGGGAGTAGTCGGCTTCCGGCGAGTACATCATCGCCATCGCCACGGCCGAGGCGCCTGCCGCGGCGACGATCCACTTGATCATCTTCTGCGGCTTGCGGCCCTTTCTCAGTCCCAACGCCAGCAGCAACGGCCACAGCAGGTAGAACTGTTCTTCCACAGCAAGGCTCCACAGGTGTTGCAGGATGGGGGGCCGGCCGATGGCTTCGAAATAGGACTGCTCCTGCAGGACAAGCCTCCAGTTGCTGACATAGGTCAGCGCGGCCACGATATCGCCTCGCAACCGGGAGTTCTGGTCGGGAGCGGCGAAAGGGGCGATAGCCGCAACTGCCGCCAGCACGACCATCAGGTTGGGCAGCAGCCGTAGCGCCCGTCGCTTCCAAAAGCGCAGCAGCGAGATTTTCCCCGCCCGGCGCGATTCGTTGAGCAGCAAGGCCGTAATCAGATAACCGCTGATGACGAAGAAAAGGTCGACGCCCAAAAAGCCCGCTCGCGCCCAGGTGAAATCGGCGTGGTAGAAAAGCACCGCCAGCACGGCCAGTGCTCGCAAGCCGTCGAGCGCCGGCATGTACGGCAGGCTCCGGTCCGTCTTGGCCGGGACGGGGTGCTCGGGGTCGTTGGCCCTGGGCTCGCCCACGGGCTCCACTGCAGGCGCCGGTTGGACTTCGACAGCCTTAATTTCGGAGTTTTCCGCGGTGGTGGTCTCGGTTTTAGCGCTGCTCACGATTCGCGCTTCACTCCTCAGCCTTCCCTATGGTTGGCTCCGACGATCCCCGGGCGGGACGCAGATCATAGCCCAGGTTGGGAAAACCTTGAGCGGCATAGCCGCTTATTCAATTCGACTCGACCGACACCGGGATCTTCTAGTCTAAGCCTGGTCGGGAAAGTCACCCGGCAATTTTTTCGTGGTCACTCGACAAACGTTCGCTGATGCCGCGGCGGCTGATTGCCTCGCTGCTATGATTCCGAACTAATGTTCGATCCAGTCGTCTTGACTCCAGAGCAACTAAGGGCCGTCACCTACGACGGAGGCAACCTGCTGATCGTCGCCGGCGCGGGCACCGGCAAGACCGCCACCCTTACCGCTCGCCTGGCTCATCTGGTCGCCGGCGGGGTGCCGGCCGAGCGGATACTTATGCTCACTTTTAGCCGCCGTGCGGCTCGCGAGCTGCTGGCCAGGGCCGAGCAAGCCGCGGGCGAGGCCGTATCCGGGGCCTGGGGCGGCACCTTCCATGCGGTGGCCAACCGCCTGCTGCGCAGGCATTCCCGGGCGCTTGGCCTAAGTCCTTCCTTTACGGTCATGGACCAGTCGGATTCTGCGGATCTGCTTGACCTGGTTCGCAAGGACCTCGAGGGCGCCGGCGGGGACGGCTCCGGGGGGCCTCAGCGGCGGCGGGCCCGCAAGCGGACGCTGGCCGACATTCGCAGCCGTTGCGTCAACACCTCCACAACTTTGTCCGAGGTGCTTCGAGCCCACTACCCCTGGTGCGCCGATGAGAGAGCCGAGATCAAGGCTACCTTCGAGGCCTATACGGGTCGTAAGCGGTCCAACGGGGTGCTCGACTACGACGATCTGTTGCTCAGCTGGGCGACCCTACTTCGTCTACCCGACGTCGCAACGCTGCTGCAGCGGCAGTTCGACCACATACTTGTCGACGAGTATCAGGACACCAACCCGCTGCAGGCCGATCTTCTCGAGTCCATGTCGCAAGGTGGGCCGCTGGTTACGGCGGTGGGCGACGACGCGCAGTCGATCTATTCGTTTCGAGCGGCTACGCATCGCAACATCATGGAATTTCCCGCCCGGTTTGGCGCCGAGGTGGTCACCCTCGAGCGCAATCACCGCTCCACTCCCTCGCTGCTGGCGGCAACCAACGCGGTTATCGCCGGAGCGAAACACCGCCACCCCAAACAGCTGTGGTCGGCCCGGCGGGATCGGGAGCTTGCGGTTCTGCTCAAGTGCGACGACGAGTCCGACCAGGCCCGGCAGGTATGCAGGCGGGTGCTGCACCACCAGGAGTCGGGAACCGCGCTTATGAGTCAGGCGGTGTTGGTCAGAACCGCCCACCACTCGGATGTGCTGGAACTGGAGCTGGCGGCCCGCAACATCCCCTATGTGAAGTTCGGCGGTCTGCGTTTTTTGGAGACAGCGCACGTTAAGGACCTGTTGTGCACGTTGCGGATCGTCGAAAACCCATCCGACGAGCTGGCTTGGTTTCGCATACTGCAGCTGCTCGAGGGGGTGGGCCCGGCCACCGCGCGGCAGGTCACGGCGCGTTTGCTCGCCGCGCCCCAACCGATTGACGCCCTTGCGTGCTCTGCGCCTGAGTTGCTTCAAGGGGCCGAGGAGCCGGCGGTTGAGCTGGCTCGGACGCTGGCGGAGGCGGTGGGGATCTCAGGGCATTCCGCGGGTTCGGTGGTGCAGCGGGTGAGGATCTGGCTCGATCCGGTGCTAACCGCCCGGTATCGAAAGTCCAGGGCGCGCCTGGAGGACCTCGATCGACTGCAGCGCGGCGCCGATTCGCAACCGAGCCTCGGGCACTTTCTGGCCGACCTGACCTTGGACCCGCCGAGCTTCTCCAGTGACCTGGCCGGGCCGCCGCACCTAGATGACGACTACCTGACGATCAGCACGATCCACTCGGCCAAGGGTTGCGAGTGGGACGTCGTGCACGTCATTCACGCTACCGACGGCAATATCCCCTCTGATCTGGCCACCGGGGATCCGGAGACGGTTGAGGAGGAGCGGCGCCTGTTGTACGTGGCGATGACCAGGGCGCGCAATCATCTGTACGTGTATGCGCCGTTGCGCTACTACGTCCGGCCCACGGGTCGGGACGATGCCCACGGTTATGCGCGGCTGTCCCGGTTTTTGACTGCACAGGTAGTTGATCATATGGAGGAGACGACTTCGAGCCCGGCGGTGCACGCCCCTGCTGCACAACAGCGGCCCACCCCCAAGGCAAGCATGGCGGCGGTCGACGATATGCTTGCGGCCCTATGGGATTAGTGAACCATCGGGTGGATCCCGCTACATTCGCACCCCTGTGCATCCACAATCGCGGCGTTCCTCGATCGGGCACAGACGGTAAACGGTATGCGCCCTCCTCGCGCCTTGCGATTGCAGCGCACAGCGGCGCTCGGTGCGACGCAGGACCACCCGGTGGTCCACTGTGGCTCTGGGTGGATCCCGCTGCATTCGCACCCCTGTGCGGGTCAAAAGGGAGACGGTCCTGCACCTAGACTCGCCGGCGTCGCCGTGGGTGCGGCGGTTTGCCCCCTTGGCGCCCGAGGGTTCCACTGTTTTGGACCTGGCCTGTGGCGCAGGACGGCACGCGCGACTATTCCTGGAGCGGGATTTCCGGGTGGTGGCGGTGGACCGGGACACGTCGCATGTGCAGGATCTCGAGGGCCGGCCGGGCCTGGAGGTGATTGAGGTCGACCTCGAGGACGGACGGAACTTTCCGTTTTCCGGTCGCCGGTTCGGGGCAGTGGTGGTTACCAATTACCTGCACCGGCCCATCCTCAGCGACGTCGTAGGTGCCGTGGCGCCGGGCGGGGTGCTCATCTACGAAACCTTTGCGACCGGCAACGCTCGGTTCGACGGGCCAAGCCGCCCCGACTTTTTGCTGCGTCCTGCCGAGTTGCTGGAAGCTGTAAAGGGCCGTTTGCGAGTGGTGGCCTACGAGGACCTTGTCATCGAGGATCCGCGCCCGGTCGCCGTGCAGCGCATCGCCGCGGTTAACCGGGCCGATGCTCCATTGGTGCCTGAGCACTAACATTGGCCCATGGAACCCAAACCTCTTAACATCACTGACTTCGCCGCTGCGGCCCGGCACGAGCTGGGACAAGCGGTTTTTGACTACTACGACGGCGGCGCTCTCGACGAAGTGACCCTTCGCGAAAACGTCGACGCCTGGCGCCGACTGAAGCTGTACTACCGTGTCCTGGCCTCGGTCGGCCCCCGAGAGTTGCAGACCACGGTGCTGGGCCAAACGGTCTCGATGCCCATCCTGGTGGCGCCCACTGCTTTTCACCGCCTGGCTTGCACAGGAGGAGAGCTAGACACGGCGGCAGCCGCCGCCACGGCGGGAACGGCCTTCGTTCTCAGCTCGTTATCCAACACGGCCATGGAGGACGTCTTTGCGCAGGCCGGCAGCCCCAAGTGGTTCCAGCTTTACATCTACAAGGACCCGGGCGTCACCGAGGACCTGTTGCGCCG
>JAHWKV010000072.1 GCA_019347725.1 Actinomycetota bacterium | reverse complement strand
CCGGATTATCCAGCAACCGGCCGCCGATCTGTACCGCGCACTCGAGAAGGAACGGGGGCTATACGGGCTGGTCGAGTGGATGGCGGGAGAGTTTTTGGCAGACCCGGGTGAAGTGTCGGACCGCAGCTCCGGCGCCACTGCGACTTTCGGCCCCGGCGCTGGTGGGGTAAGCAACCGACACGCGTAGCGGCGCAGCCCTCGACCGATAGGTAAACCGGTTCAATCTACCGGCCTGACCGCACGACCGAGAACGTGAGGGGCGGCCGGTTGTGGTGGCCGTTCGGGAAACCGGAATCGGTCTAGGTCCTCGACGACAAAACCTGCTGCGGTGATCGCCGTCAGCGTGTCCCGGCCGGTATGGCATCCACCCGCCATACGGGGCCAGATCGTGGCGTCGGCTATCTTTTGAACGGTACGCAACACGCCCGTGTGCTCGGCTACAACATGCTCGTAGAAGCGCAAGTGCCCACCCGGGCGAATTACCCTATAAAGCTCGGCCAGCGCTTCCGCCTGATCCTCCACCGAGCAAAGCACCAGGGAAACCACCCCTGCGTCAAAAGCGCCTGAGGCTGCAGGAATGGCGTCGGCCAACCCATCCACGACTTCTACCGGCACGGGCGCATCTTCGGCCGCCCTTTCCGCAGCTGCACGGAGTCTGGGCTCGGGCTCCACCGCCGTGACCTCGGTAACGTCAAGAGGGTAATAGGGGAAGTTTAGGCCGTTCCCGGCTCCCACCTCGACCACCCGGCCGGCTAGATTGCCCAGCAACCGCTGACGGTGTTCCGCTCCACCTTTACGCTCCATCACCTCACTAAGCCGAAGGTAAACTCGGGAGAACACCGGATGTGAAACCTTACTGCGCATGTCGCCCCTCCCAACTCGAGCGAGGCTCGAGCCGCTCGTTTACCCCATGCCAAACGGACTTACAAGGTCTAGCTTTATACTCAACGGCGGAGCGTTACAGGATCGTCAACGCGGTCGCCATGCCGTCCGCTTGTGGATCTTCCGGCTGGCTGGTGTGGATACGGCAGTACAGAACGTAGGTACCGGGTTCGGCGGGAATGTCGATGAGCTTGGAGCCGGCTCCGAGCAGCGATTCATCTATACCGAGCTCCTCCACGGTAAAGGTATGTGCAAATGGGTCGTCGTTGCGTACGAAGACCTCCGTGCCGCCCGCCACTACATAGCCCGCCTCGCCGTACTCAAAGCCCTTTAACGTAACCGTAGTCTCAGCCTCTCCGGCATCGGCCGACCCGCGGGTCGTGAGATTAAGGGCGCCCGACACCACCGCAGCCACGACGACCAGCCCTAGCGCGAGGGCGATACCCAGCCTTTCCCCGCCCTCCGGCGCCGTAGCCATACGGCCCCGGTTGCCGGCTATGAGTGCGGCGATACTTGCTCCAATCGCTATAAGCGTTCCGACCGTTAACAGGATTCCCGGAACAAAATCGAAAAACGACGCTGGTTGCGCCAAACCAAAAGCGGTCCAGAACATCGCCATTGCAGTCAGTAGTGCCGCCAGTATTGCCACGAACTTTGTCCAGGCGCCAAAGCGCCATGCCAGTAGGGCGCCGACGAATGGGATCACCATCGCTGATATGAGGAAGATCAGGTCCTCTTGTGCATCCATCCCCCAGATTAGTAGGGCCACAAGGACCACGGCCGGGGCTAGGCCGGCAAGCAGTAGACCCAGTGCCGCGAGGCGCGTCCATTTGGCGTTTTCCGGGCCTGCCATGCTAGATCCTCTCCTCTAGAATTTCCGTCGCGGCGGATACTAGACTTTTTAGGCGATTGCGCAAGAAGGGCTTGCGGAACGGGCTGTACGAGAGGGGTAGTTTTGTGGCGGAAGTGCTGATTCTCGGAGGCGGCTTTGGAGGGTTAGCTGCAGCCCAAGAGCTAAGGTCCCGGCTTCCGGACGACCAGATAACACTTGTGGCCAATACGGACCACTTCTACATGGGCTTTGCGAAGCTGTGGGATCTGGCCGGAATTCGTCCTCTCAGCGGTGGAACGGTGCCGCTGGATAATCTCGAGCGGAAGGGCGTGCGCTTTCGACACGCCGAGATCACCGCAATCGACCCGCGTAACCGGCGCGTGGAGACATCCATTGGGGACCTAAGCGCCGACACCATGTTGGTCGCTTTGGGCGCCGAATCGTCGCGTCCTCACCTGGACCTGCTCGCAGCCGAAGACGCGTACAACCTTTACAGCGGAGAGGACCTCCCCGGCATCCGCGCGGCATTGGATCGCATCCAGCGTGGATCCGTGCTCATCAGCATTTTAGGGGTGCCATTCAAGTGCCCTCCGGCTCCCTACGAGGCCGCCCTGATAGTAGACGAGCTGCTTCGCCGTCGAGATGTGCGGGACGCCGTAAGAGTTGCCGTCTCGACACCTGCACCTATGACCCTTCCCGTGGCCGGCCGGGACGCCAGCCAGTATGTTGCAGGACACCTACAGGAGCGTGGGATCGAGCTTCTGTCCGAGCACAAAGTTACTGGAGTGGACGCGGCCCGCCGAGCAGTGCAGTTCGCGAACGGACTGGAAGTCGAATTCGGCGTACTGCTGGGAGTTCCGGCCACCGCCCCGCCCGCAGTGGTGCGAACCGCGGAGCTTATCGGACCCTCCGGATGGATAGAGCCCGATCGATACAGTCTGCGCACTGCTTTCGACGGCGTCTATGCGGTTGGCGACTGCACGGCCATACCGGCAGGAAACGGACAGATTCCAAAGGCGGGCGTGTTTGCTGCTGCGGAAGGCCGGGTGGCGGCTCGCAACATCGCCGCCGATCTAGGCAGCGGAGAGCCCGATCAGTTCGACGGCCGTGGCTTTTGTTTTCTTGAGCTCCCGGGCCAAAAGGTCGCCTACGTGGAGGGCAATTGGTACGCCGAGCCCAAACCCGAGGTCAGCTTGTCCGAAGCCGACGAAGAGCAGTTCCGGCGCAAGCAAGAGTACGAAAGAGCGCACCTTGAGCAGTGGCTCGGCGGCGACACCCAACTTGGACTGCGGTTACGCAGTCCCTGACCGATCCTGCCCGCTAGCCAACCGCTCGCAGTATGAACAGGATTACCACGATGGCGCCTACTACCATAAGCACTGTTCTAAGCAAAGATTCCTCCCTAGGCGTAATTCGGTCATCCTACGCCTAAAACGTCGTCGCTGCGGCTGCAAAACTTCCGATCACCGCTTGGGCATGAGAATCCACAAGATGATGTAAGCGATTTCGCCGGCGCCGAACAGCCCGAAGATCACGAACAGAAATCGAACCAACCCACGGCTCCAACCATAGTGGTCGGCAAGACCGGCGCAGACGCCGGCGATCACCCGGCCATGTCTGGGTCTAACCAGTCCGTTACTTGGCATCGTCTCTCCTTCCGGTCGAGTCCGGGAAACGGGCTGCACCCGGCGCTACGAATGTCCGTTATATGCATACGACCTTCCCCGTAGAGGGGCCGCCTCAAACGCGCCGGCGGTCGTTTAACTCTCAAGCGGCTCCTCTTTGGGAATCGCTCTATTTCCGCTCCGCTCGATCATCGCCGCATTCAGCTCCGCCCCGAGAAGCAGGGCCATGCTGAGCAGGTAGAACCAGATCATCAATGTGATAGCGCCCCCGAGCACGCCGAACACTCGGTTGAAGGTACCGGCAAGCTCGAGGTACAGGCGCAGCCCCGAGGAAACCGTCAACCACAGCAGCGAGGTCAACACGGCACCCGGCAGGTCCCATTTCACCGGGCTGCGGTGGTTGGGACCGAAGTGAAGCAGCGTCAACGCCCATAAAACCAGCACTACGAACGCCATCGGGTAACGAAGGCTCTCGGTCAGGGCCGCGACTTGATCCGATCCAAATAAGTCCGCCAATGCGCTGCCCAGCCCCAGAAACGGACCGACGACTACAACGGTCAGCATTAACAGCATGATCACGATAGTCCCTACCGCCAGGCTTAGAGCCTTGACCCTTGAGTAGAACCAGGAGCGCTGTACCGGCAAGCTGTACGCCACGCTCATGGCGCGCATCGCGGTCAGCGTACCCCTGGACATCGCCCAGATTGAACCGGCCACCGCGAAGCTGAAGATGCCCTGGCTCTGATTTTCAAAGAGCGCCCGGACTGCCTCTATCGTCCCGCTGGCCTGACGAGTAAGCACCTGCTCCAAAAATCCAATAACCGCCTGCTGGGAGGCTGCAGCCAGAGTAAGCCCAACGAATCGATCCAAAAAGCCCAGGATCGCCACCATGGCCAGAATTCCCGGGAAGAGGCTGAGTACGCCGAAAAACGCTATCTCGGCAGCGAGCCCGCCGACACGATCCTCATGGTATCGATTACGCAGTGTCGGCAGAAGCGGAAGAAGCTCCCGTTTAAACCAATCAGCTACGGACCGTGCCCTATTCATGAGAGCGCGCAAACCAGCGAGATACCTGGACATTGCGGGAGCCTCGCATTAGCCGATCCGTTTTAGCAAACACACCCACCGCGGCGGAGCTGCCGCCACTCTCAGAGGCCTTACCGCCGCGCCTAGAGGCCACTTTGCTCCAACGTTATACAACCCGGCGATTCTAGCAAGGCATCCACTACAGAGGTGGGCCCGAAAGCTACATAATTAACCAAACTGTGAGCGCTCCACGAGAAGTGTTAAGCGGTTGGTCTAATCCTGCGACTTACGTCCGTACCGCAAAACGAGGAAGGTGGCCGCAGCGATGATTGCTCCGGCCAAAATGATGGCCGGCAAACCGAATTGTCCGAGAGCCCCCTCAGCCAGTTGCCTGGTCTGCGAGGAGGGATCCGACAGGACGACCGCGACAAAGGCGGCGGCAAGCAGTGAAAGGAACGCGGATATGGCTTTCCACTGCCAGCCGGTACGTCCGCTTCGCTGGCGAAGAACCTTTCCCGCCTTGAGGATGCGCCGCACCCGAAGGACCCGTAGGGCGCCCACAAAACGCACAAGGCGAAGCAGCTGCGCGGGACCGACGGCAAAGATAACCGCCGGGATGCATATTGCCGCAACCCCAACCACGTACCAGCGTTCCCGCAGCCACTGTATGCGATGACTAGCCAGCACAAAAGGGACCACCGACTCTCCTGCAAGCACGGCCACCGACAGGTAGTTGATGACATGGCCCGCCAGTTGAGGCCGCCCCTCCAGCGTGGTGAGAAAGGTGGCCGGTATCGACGCAATCGCAGCGACTAAGACCGGCACCGCCAGGCGCTCCTCCGCCCGGGTTGCCCTCTCGTCCCCGTCGGAAGACTTGACGTCGTCGCTGGAAACTTTTGCTTCGCGGTGACTCATGCGGAGCCCTCGGTCTTCAACGGTTTGAACAAAGGCTATCCAATCCGTACAAGTCGGCGTTACATAATGGGCGGGACGAGGGGAATCGGGCAGAGGGAGGAGGCAGGCCATGCAACTCTACGCCGAGGTGCCCGCACGCCGGGCCAGGCAGATCGTAGCTGAAGTCCTGACGGTCGTTGGCGTCGCGCTGTCGGTGCGTGCAGGGATCGCCGTGCATGGATCCATCGCCCAGCTCGCAGAACCGGGGCGGGCTGCGCAGGATGCGGGACTTTCAGTCGCCGATGCAGCGGGACGGGGCGAGCGGGCGGCGGCCGACTTGCCGTTGGTGGGCAGCACGCTGCGCCGGCCTTTCGAGGCGCTTCGCGACGGCGGCGTCTCGCTGGCCGAAGCCGGTCAGGCGCAACAGGCATTCGTAGCCGACCTCGCGTGGTGGTTTGGAGTTCTCGTTGCGGCGCTGCCCGTGCTCGTCCTGCTCGGGTTCTATGTACCGCGCCGGGTCCGCTGGGTACGGGAGGCTTCGGCGGCTATGCGGCTGGCGGAGATGCCCGAGGGCATCCAGGTGCGCTACGAGGAGGCCGACGCCTAGCTCGAGCGCATCGCCTCGTACCCGCCCGAGCAGGCCACCCGGGGCCTGCAGGAGATCTACCGGGAGCCCATAAAGCCCGAGCTGATCGCCCAGCGGATCCGGGAGATCAAGGCGCAGGGCGTGGTGGCGGCGGGCTCGCTCACCCCGCAGCGCGTGCGCCAGTA
>JAHWKV010000071.1 GCA_019347725.1 Actinomycetota bacterium | reverse complement strand
CTACCGCCGGCAGCTGTACCGGCTGGGCATGAAGTCGGTCGAGTTCCGGGACGAGACGGAACAGCTGGCTCGCCACTACCAGCGGGTCCTGGACGAGACCGAAGCGCGCGAGCACGAGCTGGACGGGACCGTGAGCGAGGAGTACCTCAGCCGGATGAAGACCGGTCTGCGGCACTGGATCGAGGGCGGCCGCAACGGTTACCTGGCCTGGGGCGTGTTCTTGTTTAGCCGGCCCTGAAGCCCCTCTAACCATGCGTCCGGGGCTCTGCGATGCCAGAGACCGGAGCGCAATGGAGAGTTTGCTCCGTTTCCGTTTCAGCGCTTTGCCGACCCGGAAGCGACTCGGTCGCGGCGCCGTTTTGCTGCTCTTGTTAATCGTATGGCCGGCGGCGGGACAAGCGACTCAAGCTCAGGAACCGGACGCGATCCCGGCGGAAGAGTTCGTCGGGATAATGGCCGGTGACGAGGCGGCCGATCTTGCCGACCTTACCGTCGAGGGCGATTTGGACCTTAGGAGCCTGCGGCAGGTTGTCCGGCCCTTTAGGTGCCAGCGCTGCCGTTTCACCGGAGCGGTTGTAGCAACCGACTTGATCTTCGAGAGGATCGTCGACGTGAGAGGGTCGGTCTTCGAGGGGCCCACCGACCTTTCCGCGGCAATCTTCGAGGACCGGGCGGGCTTTGAAGACAGCCAGTTCGAGGGGCCGGCGACGTTCGGGTTGACCCGCTTTTTGGCCGGCGCCTCGTTTGCCGGAAGCGAGTTTGGGGAAGCAGCCGTCTTCGAGCGAGCACAGTTCGGCGACGACGCCGTGTTCTCGAATGCGAACTTTGCTTCCGGCGCCGACTTCGAGGCGGCGCGATTTAACGAAACCGCGGAGTTCGCCGGGGCGGGCTTCGCTGCGGACGGCAACTTCGCCGCCGCCGACTTTACCGAGCGGGCTTCCTTCGTCAGGGCAGATTTTGCCGGGACGGCTAATTTCCGGGGGGCCACGATGGCGGCCGGAGCCAACCTAGGGGTGAACGAGTTCGCCGGCGACCTCATGCTGGCGGGGGTCACGGCCGGCGGTTCGATCGAGTTTCCGGGGGCCGTGCTTTATGAAGACGGCTTCTTCGTCAACCTGTCCAGCACCGGGACTTTAGTGCTTGAGGAGATGTTGCTGCACCCGGACGCGGAGCTGTTGATGGACCGGATAGGGGCCGATGGGTTGACTATGGACGTGGAGCGGCAGATCGACTTCGTACAGGGAACGTTGGTGAAGGAAAGGGTGCTTGAGCTGGTGGAGCGAACCGGCAGGGAGTCGGGCGACCTGGCCCTTGCCAACCGGGCCCGATTTCAGCTGATGGATTTGCAGGGCGAGCGCAAGGAGGGTCTTGACCGGGCGGTGGACCGCCTGGTCTTCCGTGACGTGGGCGGTTACCTGGTGCGGCCGCTGAACCCGATCCGCGCGCTGCTGCTGTTGATTCTGACCGGCGGTCTGATCCGATCCGCGCGCTCTCTTGGCGAAAGCGTGCGCGGCTGGCGGCAGGCCGGCATGTTACGCAGGGGTTCTGCTTCCCCCAGGCAATTGCTGCATCGCGTACTATTGATGCTGGAAAAAGCGACCGCGCGGGTGCTGGCGGGGATCGCGGCGACGATGAAGGTGGCCGTCAAGCCCAAGGCCGACCACATCAAGCTGGGCGACCCGGAGCGAACCCGCGAATATCTAAAAGTCGGGGTGCTGTGGTGTGAATTCCTCGTTTACAAGCTGGTCTTCGCGGCCATCGTGCTGACCCTGGGCAACTCAAATCCAACCATCCGGCAACTACTGGACGCGGTGACCGGCTAATGGGGGCGCCGGGGGTTAAGTTGCGCCTGGCGTTGCTGGGCCCGGTGCTGCTGTTACTGCTGGCTTCCTGTAACGGCAATGGACCAACCGACCAATCCTCCCCAACGGTCGAGCCGACCATTTCCCCGGGCACGCCGGTGGGTTCCGTGGAGCGGGTCCTCGATGTGCTGGTGAGCATTGAAGGCGACAACGCCGCCTCGGGCGATCCTCTGTTTTCGGGTGCGGTGATGCAAACCGACAGCAGAGGCCTGGCGGATTTTAGCGTGGAGGTCCTCGAAGATTGCAGGATTCGCCAGGATTCTGAAGTGATTGTGGCGCCCTCGCCGGACACCCCTTTATCGGTGGAGCAAGGCAGGATCGTTTGTGTGTCGAAACCCGGCGAGACCGAGGAATTTCAGATCGACGCGGGGGACACCGAGGTGAACTTCTTGGACCCGATATTCGCGGTGGACGTAAGGGGGTCGAGCACTCGGGTGCAGGTGGACTATGGATTCGTAGACGTACGCAGCGGTCTAGGGTCGGATACTCGGCTGGTAGGACCCGGCGGCGAGATCTCCATCTCACACGGCTCCGTGCCCGAGTCGGCCGAACGCTTCGAAACCAACTCTTTGGAGCGTCTGGACCTAGAAGCGATTGAGAGAATGTACGGCAGGCTTCCCCCCGAGCCCAGGGGTCTTCCCAGTGTCTCCGACTCCCGGGCCCTTTCGCAGATCGACTCCGCCCATCGGTTGCGCGTGGGGCTGGACGGACGTGCGTCTTCCAGCACCCGGCGTTTCGTCGAGGACCTAATGGGGGCGGTTGCCGAGCGCTGGGGTGTGGATTTGGACGTGGTGCGCATAGACGGCGACGATGTCGAAGAGGCGCTCCAGGGGCCCGATCTCCAGGCCTTCGTATCGCCCGAAGCGGTGCCGGGCGCGCCTAGTCTGTCCTTGTTCAACGGAGATGCGGAGCAAGGCTGGGAGCTGTCGGTTCGCCGGGATCGACGGTGGCAAAGAGCATTGGAAGGGGCGCTGAAAGTGTCGCTTAACAACGGCGAGTACGGCGATGCGTATTTTGATGCCTTCGGTTCGGTCCCGAGCTACGAGGCGGTTCGGTCCCTCATTTATCCGTCGCCCGACGAGGTGGGCGAGACGCGGTGGCAGGACGAAGGCGGGGAGTCTCGTGTAGCAGAGGTGGCTGAGGTGGACCTGGCGGTCGACCCGCAGCAATACGCAGGGGAATGCCCGACAGAGCTGGCTTTGACGGGTTCGATCGAGGTGCTAAGTCCCGGACGCGTTGAGTACGAGTTCCGGCTGAACGACAATCGCTTAGACGATGGCAGCATCGACTTCCAGCACTATGGTGTGGAGCGGTTGACCGGGATCCTGCCGGTGGAGCAGAGCGCATCGGGGTCGGTGGAACTAGTGGTCCGCGCAGACCGGACCTTGACTGCGCAGTCCGACTACCTTGTGGAATGCAATTCAACAAGCCCCAGCCCGTCGCCGTCGCCGTCGCCGGAGGACGAGCTATTTTAATTGGAACGAACGCCCAAGGCGGCGCTATTCTCCTGCCGGACCGAGGCTGACGGTGCCGTCTGCGGCTACCGACCATCCGGGGTTGTGGGCTATTTCCCACCCGAAACCGGACGGGTCCTGCACTAGAGCGTGAAACCCGCCCCAGCTCGCCGGCTGGGGCGCTTTTAGGGTCCGGCCGCCGGCCTGGACCATCTGGTCGACCACCGCGCGCACCGCATCGGCACTGTCGACGTTGTGGGCCAAAGTGACCGGCGTCGCCGGCACTCCACCGGAATCCGCGTCAAACCCAGCTGCCGCGAACAGGCTGAGCACCTGGCCGTGGCCGATCTGAAAGAAGCTCACCTCGCCGGGTACCTGCAGCAGCGGCTGCCAGCCCAACCCGTCGACGTAGTAGCGCGTCGCCGCCTCCAGGTCCTCAACCCGAAGCGTCACGAAATCTACCCTCTGCCGCATCACTGTAGCTTCGCGCGGACCCCGCTGCGGGTCCAGCCTGCCCGAATGCCATAACGGCGCTTCACCCCGTCTACTCAACTACTCAACCTGTCAACAAATACCGGCCATATGGTCCATCGAGAGTAGCCATATGGCCCTACTGAGGCCGGGAGCTCCTGCCGATAGATACCTATCGAATCAGCAACCGAGCAAAAACGCTCGACCTACAAGGAGTACCAAGTGAAAAAGGCTCAGACCAGCAAGACGCTCGATCGCTCGACCGGCCGAGCCCGGCGCGGCGCCGTAGCAACGATCCTCACCGGCGCCATGCTGAGCATGGTGGCTTTGGCCCCCGCCGCTCACGCCGCCGACACGACCACTACCTTCAGCCTGACGGGCGGCGCTCTGAGCGTAACCGCTCCCACGACGGCGGCGCTTAGCGATGCCGCAGCCGGGGCTGCGCAGCTGAGCGGCTCCCTGGGTAACACTACGGTTGAGGACCTGCGCGGTGGTACCACCGGGTGGGCGGCCAGCGCCACCTCCACCGCCTTCACCGGCGCCCTGGTGGCGCCGGCGACCATAGCTAACTCATCGGTTCTGTACACCGGTGGCCTCGCCACCACCACAGGCGTGGTAACCGCGGCCTCCACAGCAGTGGATGCGCCGATGAACGTCTCGGTAGCCGCCATGTCCGGAACCCTGGTCGTCGGTAACAACACCGCAACGTGGAACCCGGGCATCAAGGTGAACCTCCCCGCCAACGCCCTAGCCGATAATTACTCCGGGACCATTACCCACTCGGTTCTTTAGGGGAGGTTGAGCCGAATGCGCAGCTGTCTGGTAGTCCTGTGGCGGTAGCCGGGATCTTGATCCCGGCTACCGCCGCGCATGCGCAGCTCTTGGGGGGAAGCTTGTGCATCAGCGCCCCGCCCAGCGCCACGCTGGGCAGCGCCCCCGCCGGCTCACCGACGCTGTCGGGATCTCTTGGCTCGGTAAAGGTGACCGACACCCGTACCCTGGGTCTGGGCTGGACCGCCACAGTAAGTTCGACCAGCTTTACGGGAGCCGGCCTCTCGGTGATCCCCAACAGCTCGGTTACCTACGTCTCCGGGGTGGCGACCGCCACCAGCGGTGTGGTCACCCCCGTTCCCGGCGATCCGCTGGGGGTCACCCTCGAGGCCCAGAAGACGGCCTTCTCGGCATCGGTGGGGGCGCTTGGAGGCACCGTAACCTGGAACCCGACCATCCGGGTGGCGCTTCCGACGGACGCTCTGGTGGGCAGCTACACTGGCACAATCACCCATTCGGTCTCTTAGCGAGAAGGCTTGATCGCATGCGCCCACTACTAGCGGTCCTGCTGACGGCTTCTGCGGTTCGTCCCCGCCCACTCGGCACCGGCGGCCGAGGCAGACGGCATCGGCATTCGGCTACTCGAGGCCCCCACCGACCGTAGGGATGACCCCCGGGCCCGCAGCTACATAATCGACCACCTGGCCCCGGGGAGCACCATTGAGCGCAGGGTCGAGGTGTCCAACGGCACCTCGGAGCCGGCCGGCATCGAGCTCTATGCCGGGGGAGCGGAGCTTGAGGACGGGCAATTTCAGCCGCTGCCGCAAGAAGAAACCAACGAGTTGGCCACCTGGGCCGAGGTGGAGCCGTCCATGCTGGAGCTGGAACCCGGACAGAAGGGCCCGGCAACCGTGACCATCGCAGTACCCGAGGACGCCGCGCCCGGGGAGCGCTACGGCGCCGTCTGGGCGCAGGTCTCCTCCGACCCCAATGCCGGCGGAGTGGCTCAAGTCAACCGGGTGGGGATAAGGATCTACCTGTCTGTGGGCCCGGGCGGGGAGCCGGCCAGCCTGCAATTGACAGCCTCACCGCAAGCCGCAATTCCGACGGCACGCCGGTGGTGACTGCCGAGGTCCGCAACACCGGGGGACGAGCCCTGGACCTGACCGGCGAGCTCACCTTGACGGACGGGCCCGGAGGCTTAAGTGGAGGGCCGTTTCCCGCCGAGCTGGGTACCACGTTGCCGGTCGACGGGGCAGCGGCTGTGACCGTCGTGCTGGACGAGCAGCTCCCCGACGGCACCCTCAACCCCCTGGGCGCCAACTCCTTCCAGCGCTGCACCTCGGCCGAGGACACGACCTGCGTCCGCGACCTGAGCGTGACCATCGCCATCAAGGGCTCCCTGCTCGATGTGCCCAACGGCCCCGACGATCCGCCGGTGGAGATGCGGGTGGGCGACAGCGGCAGCCAGACCAACGCGCTGGACTGCGACCCGGACGTCCAGAAGCTCGAGGACGAGATCG
>JAHWKV010000070.1 GCA_019347725.1 Actinomycetota bacterium | reverse complement strand
GGTTACTACAGGCGACGCTTCGGGGTGTAAGACAGTGCCGCCATGGCCATCTTGGTGGACGGGTTCGCCACGAAGGTGAAGAACGCACCCACGAGCACCATGCCGAGGCCCAAGGCCGCGGTAGCTGCTGCCGGCAGAGTCACGCCGGTCCGAGGCAGGGCCTTCGGAGCGTGTACGTGTGCCTTCTTTTCAACTTCAACCTTCACGACTTCTTCCTGCACGCCGGGACCGCTGATGCTCCCGCCGCAGTTGCCGCCTTCGCAGCTGCCGCAGTCGGTGCCTTCGCAGACGCTACCGCCGCAGTTGCCGCCGTCACAGTTCGGGCCGGTACCGGCCGGGTCCTCAACGATGACCCCACCACAGCTGCCGCCTACGCAGTCGTCGGCATCGCCGGACTCGTAGACCTGGCCTCCTGTGTTCGCCTCTTCGTGGGAACCGGCGAAGGCGGGGAAGGCCACAACGGCCATCATCATCGATGCCAGACCAGTGGCCAGCATCAACCCCAAGAACTTCTTCATTCCTACCTCCTCTTACTTTCAGTTGGGAAAGCTACGTGAAATCAAATTCCGCAGATTCGAAATGCGATTGTCACTCTATATCAAATACATCCCCCGCAGATAGGTTCTCAACCTACAGAACCTCTTAAACAATTCTCAGCATTTGGGGAAGATCCTTTTACCTGCCAAACAAGGACTTACGTCGAAAAAGACACGACTTACTCCAGCCCCTCAGCCGCAACCCTTTCCCAGGGTCACAGCCACACGTATGCTACACAGCCGCAAGCCAAATGACCAGCCAAGTCAGGCACTCTTTTTGCTAACTTTCCCCATAGTTTTCACACACCGACGTCGGGCCACGAAAGGGCAGGTGAATTGGGCGCGAAAAAGCCACGCGTTAAGAGTCCTGGGGCAGGTGGGTTCTAACCGGCAGAGGGCGCCGTTATGAGCGGTAGAGGCTTGCGAATCCGCTTCTTGGGCCTGGGTGGCAGCTTCTCGACCAGCGCATCGGCCGCCTCCTCGAACGCCATTGCCGACGACGAGTCGGGCTGGGAAAGCACGGTCGGTTTTCCGGTCTCGGCCAGCTCCATCATCGGCCGGTCCAGCGGGATCTGGCCCAGCAAGGGGGCGGAGAATACATCGGCCAACTCCTGTCCGCCTCCGGAACCAAACGGGTAGGTGCGCTCGTCGCAGTTGTCGCAAAGCATGTAGGCCATGTTCTCGATGACCCCGGCCACCTTCATACCAACCTTCTCGGCCATGTGACCGGCTCGCTCGGCCACCTTCTCCGCCGCTTGCTGCGGCGTGGTCACCAGAACTATCGAGCAGCCCGGGACGAACTGGGAAAGCGAGAGCGAGATGTCGCCCGTTCCCGGCGGCATGTCGATAATCAGGTAGTCAGGCTCATCCCACAGCACATCAGTCAAAAAACTCTGCAAGATCTTGTGGAGCATCGGGCCGCGCATCACGACGGGCCGGTCGTCCTCAACGAGGTTTCCCATCGAGATCATCTTCAACCCGTAAGCGTCCAAGGGGACGATCAGCCGCTCATCGACAACCGTGGGCTGGCTGTCCATACCCAACATGCGTGAAGCGGAAAAGCCCCATATGTCGGCGTCGAGCAGCCCTACCGAGTAGCCTCGCTCGGCCAGGGAGGCAGCCAGGTTCACCGTAACGGTGGACTTGCCGACTCCGCCCTTGCCGCTGCCTACGGCGATCAGAGTGGTCCGTGAATCCGGCTGGGCAAACGACGATGGGGACTCGCCGCGCACATCTCCGACCAGCGCCTTGCGCTCCTCCTCCGTCATGGAGCCCAGGTTCACAGTCACATCCGTGATCTCGGGGAAGGCGTCGGTGATCTTGGCCGGCAGCACCTCCTGGAAAAACGACTTCAGCGGGCAGCCGGGGATGGTAAGCGCCAGGTCGACCGTTACGTTCGGCTCGGCGATATCGATCTCCTTGACCATCCCCAGGTCAACGATGCTTCGGTGCAGCTCGGGGTCATTGATCGTGGCGAGAACGTCTCGCACTTGCTCGACAGTAGGCATGTATCCAGCGTACCGCACAGGCCGGACCAACATTGAACTGCTACATAGGTCTCCAACAGCGCTAAAGTTGCACCGTGTACAGCCAGCAGTTGTTGGATCGGTTCCTATCTCCCACCTTTGACGGTGAATTGCCCGGGTGCGACGGCCTGGGGATCGAGGGAAACGTCACATGCGGAGACGTGGTGCACCTGGCCATCCGCCTCGAGGCCAACCGGGTGGCCGAGGCCAAGTTCCGGGCTCGGGGCTGTGCGATCGCCATAGCCGCCGCCGACGTCGCCAGCGAGCTTCTGCAAGGTGAGACTTTAACCTCTGCCCAGGTGATGAGCGCCTCAGACATCCAGCTGATCATCGGCGATATCCCGCAGGAACGGTCGAGTTGCGTGGAGATCGTTCTGGGTGCGCTGCGGGCAGCTGTAGAGCAGGCGCGCGCTGGGCTCACCTCAGAAACAGCGTGAGTCCATAGAAGAAGATGGGGATGGCTACGAGAGCGGATAGGAGCGGCTGAAGTACCTCGGAGGCGTCCCGGCCGCCCACGTAAGGGGCTGCCGCAGCACCGAGCGTAGCCGCCAAACCGACGGCCGCCCCGAGCATTAAGCTCGAGCTGGTTCCGACCCGTATACCCCCCAGGGCAAGCGAGACGGCGCCGGCAGCCACGCAGACCCCGAACGCCGCCACCCAGGGGCCCGCGGGCGCCACTGCCGAAGCGACCCGCAACCTCAGCACTGCCGAGTACACGACCAGCATCACCAGTACCGACAGCAAAACGGCCGAGCCGGCGGTGAGACGGATCAGGACCACAAACGCACCTATATATCCCGCCGAGATAGTCAGCAGCAGCTGGGCGGCCATCAAGCCCAGAGCACCGCGGCCCGGGCGGGCCAGCACCATCCCCACGGCAACGATCAGCAGTGAGGCGGACAGCGCCCAGAACACGCCCCGCTCGCCGTACTGCAGCGCTGCGACGGGAAAGAGCCCCGCGCTGATGCCGGTTGAGACCTGCGCCGGCGCGGGGATGCCCAGCCACCAACGCAAAGCAAACGCCGCTCCCGCGGCAGCCACCACGGTCACGTAGCCGGCAAGAACCCGGGAGTCAAACCAGGCGGCCGGCGCCACGCCCAGCAGCGCTGCGAGCCAGATGACCCCGCCGGAGGATCTTGGCTCAGAGCCGGATTGCGGGTTCATGGAGCGCTATCCTAAGTCCTGACATGAGCATCGTTTACGAACTTGGGGCCCCGGCAGGCAGACCTGCGGCGGCCGCTCCACAAGCTGCATCCGGCCCGTGATGCGGCTGCTGTGGCTGAGCGCCGAGCGGGTCGACCCCGAGGAGTCGTTTGACTGCCTGGCGGGCAAGCGGCCCGCACCCGAGCCCATCCGGTTCTCCGACGCCACACCCGACATCCTGGCGCGTCACATGGCGGACGCCATCTTGGTGGACGGGCGCACTGCGCCCGAGGACGCCGCCGGAGTAATCCGCAAGCTCAAGAACGAAACCGAGTTCCCTTTTGTGGCCGTTCTCTCAGATGCGGTGCTGGACATCTTCGACTGGTCCTGCGGATTAAGCGACTTCGTCACCGCCCGGTGCACGCCGGCGGAACTGGATGCCCGCCTGGCCCGCGTCGCCTCGCCACCGGAGGAGCCGGAGTCGACCGATGTCATCCGCCGGGGCGAGATAAGCATCAACCGTGAGCGCTTCGAGGTGAAGGTCCGCGGCGAGACGCTGGACCTCACCTTCAAAGAGTTCGAGCTCATCGCCTACCTGGCGCAGCAACCCGGACGCGTACGTTCTCGCACCCTGCTGCTCAGCGAGGTATGGGGGTACGACTTCTTCGGGGGCACTCGAACAGTGGACGTGCACGTACGGCGCTTGCGGGCAAAACTGGGTCCCGAGGCCCACATGATCGAAACCGTTCGTAACGTCGGTTACCGTTTCGCCGGATAAGCCGGCTCCTTAAAAGCGCCGGATAAGCCTGGGAGGGTTCATTGCTTACGCCAGACCAAGGATTCGTTCTAAAGACGGTCGAGGAACGCAACATCAAGTTCATTCGACTGTGGTTCACCGACATTCTGGGCTTCTTGAAGTCCTTCGACATCACCCCCACCGACCTGGAGGAGGCGCTTACCGAAGGCATCGGGTTCGACGGTTCGGCAATCGAGGGCTTTGCCCGCATCGAGGAATCCGACATGATCGCCTGGCCGGATCCGAGCACTTTTCAGGTGATGCCCACCCACCCCACTCGAAGCGACTCCGCCCGGATGTTCTGCGATATCTGGATGCCCGACGGCGTTCCCTTCCCCGGCGATCCCCGGCAGGTGCTAAAAAAGGCCCTGAAAGAAGCTTCCGACATGGGCTACATCTACTACGTCGGCCCGGAGCTGGAGTTCTTCTACTTCCGTGATTCCAAGCGCACCGACTTTTTGGATCAAGGCGGCTACTTCGACCTAACGCCGCTGGACGAGGCAAGCGAACTGCGCAAGCGCACCGTGGAGTACCTGGAGGAGATGGGAATACCGGTGGAGTACGTCCACCATGAGGTGGCGCCTTCCCAGCACGAGATCGACCTTCGCTACGACGACGCCCTGTCCATGGCCGATAACGTTATGACCCACCGTTTGGTAGTCAAGGAAACGGCCCAGCAACTCGGCGTATACGCCACCTTCATGCCCAAGCCGATAGCCGGCATCAACGGCAGCGGCATGCACACCCACATCTCTTTGTTCAAGGACGACCGCAACGCCTTTTTCGACCCCGACGACGAGGCGCACCTGTCCAAGGTGGGCAAGCAATTCTTGGCCGGAATCCTCGCTCATGCCGGCGAGATCTGCGCGGTCACCAACCAGTGGGTCAACTCCTACAAGCGCCTGGTACAAGGCTACGAGGCGCCCGTCTACATCTGCTGGGCCCGGCGCAACCGCTCCGCGCTGGTCAGGGTGCCGATGTACAAGCCCGGCAAGGAGCAGGCCACCCGGTTGGAGGCCCGCTTTCCGGATGCAGCCTGCAACCCCTATCTTGCCTTCAGCGTAATCCTGGCCGCGGGCCTCAAAGGAATAAGGGACGGCTACGAGCTTCCGCCGGAGGCCGACAACAACATCTACGAAATGACCCCCGAGGAGCGTCGTGCAGCCAACATTGGGGCGCTGCCCGAGGACCTGCATGAGGCCATCCAGATTTGCGAGCAGTCGGAGCTGGTGCGCTCAACTCTGGGAGAGCACACCTTCAAGTGGTTCATCCGCAACAAGAAGCAGGAGTGGAACGACTACAAGTCCTACGTGACCCCCTATGAGCTCGAGCGGTACCTGCCGATCATCTAGCCGTGCGAGCCGCGGGCCACATAGGCGCCCTCAGCCTCCTCGTCCAGGGCGGCCACGACCCGGTCGAACATCCACTGCGCCTCCTCGGCGGAATCGGCGACCGTGGTGAGCCCGGTCCTGCCGATCTCGGGGAGCGCGCCCACCATGTGAAACACCGACCCGGTCTGCTGAGCGTGGTCGAAGTGAAGCCGGTGCCTGGCCGCAAGATCGAACAGGTCATCGGGTATAAGCCCTCTATAGGACTCCGACTCCACGTGATCGCTGGCCAGAAAGAACTTGCGACGGCCGTTGGGCGCAACGAACGCCGCCTGGTCGGGGACGTAGCGGCCGTCGGTCAAAAACTGCAGGGTCAGGTATGGGTGGGTCGTACCCCCCTGCCGCAAGTTCAGCTCGATACCGTAAGGTTCCCAGCCGCCGTCACCTCGCACTACGACGAAGTCGATCGAGGCCCGCCCGACTACTCCTTTGCCCGCCAGAGCCCATCCGATCTTCTCCGCTTCCTGGGCGATCCTCGCCGCGTAAGACCCGTCGGCGGGAAATGAGCACCCCTCATAGACCTGGCCGTCCGGGCCGCCGAGAACCTGATCGTGCGCACCACGAGCGCCCATGACAGCGCCGTGCCCAGCGGCAACGGCGTGATGGTCGGCGTGCTTGCGCGCCTGTTCTACCTGACCGGCGAGACGCGGTATCGCGACCGCGCCGAAGCCCAGATTGCGGCCTTCTCCGGCGAAGAT
>JAHWKV010000006.1 GCA_019347725.1 Actinomycetota bacterium | reverse complement strand
CTGGGAGGAGACGCCGTAAGCGTAACTTCCGGGGAATTTGCGCTAGCTCTTGGAAGCCCCTTCGGCCTCAGAGACCTTTTCGGCTTCACTGGACGCCGCGTCCGGAATGACCTCGACCACCCCTTCGGCCACTACCTCCGCACCCAGGTGCACGCTGTAGGAGTGAGTACCCACGGACTTGATCGGCTCCGGCAAGATCACCTTGCGCTTGTCGATGCTTTCCCCGAGCGCCTCGGACAGCAGCTGGGCAACGTCGGCGTTGGTGATCGAGCCGAAAAGCTGGCCTTCTTCGCCGGCCTTGGCCTGCGCCTGCAGCTGGGTGGCCTTGATGCGCTCGGCAAACGCGACCAGCTCCCCGCGCTCTTTGGCGGCCAGCTCGGCCCTGCGCTTGCGCATGACCTCGGCTTGCCGCAGCGAGCCCTTGGTTGCCAAGAGGGCCCGGTTGGTCGGCAGCAGGTAGTTGCGAGCGTAGCCGTTGGCGACGTCGACGATGTCTCCCTTGTGACCCAGGTTGCTCATGTCCTGGTTTAGTACGACCTTCATCGGATCACGTACGGCAACAGCGCCACTTCGCGAGCGTTCTTCACCGCGGTGGCCACCTCGTGCTGGTGCCTTACGCAGTTGCCTGTGACCCGACGGGCGCGAATCTTCCCGCGATCGGACACAAACTTGCGCATTGTAGCGACATCTTTGAAGTCGATGTACTCGATCCTTTCCTTGCAGAAGTAACAGATCTTCTTCCGCTGTGGACGACCAGACTTCTTGTCGCCTTTACGTGACTCGGAGCCGGAAATCCGAGAATCCTTACGCCCCAGTTGGTACCTCCTCTTCTTGGCCTCCGGACTGATTCTGCCAGTCTCCGGGGCCTCCTCTAGACGTCTTGGTCACCGCGGCCGTCGCCCACCTAAGGGAGGGCCCGACTTCATCGGCGACGATGGTGATCTTTGATCGCTTCTCGCCGGAGTCGTTCTCCCACCTGTCCTGCTGGAGCCGCCCCGTTACGAGGACCCGGCTGCCCGTGGACAGGGACTCGGCGATATTCTCGCCCAGCTCACGCCAGGCCGTGACGTCGAAGAAATCCGTCTGCTCGACACGCTCGCCGTTGCGATTGTTGTAGCTGCGATTCACCGCCAGACCGAACTTGGTTACCGCTGCGCCCGAAGGCGTATACCTAAGCTCCGGCTCTCTGGTCAGGTTTCCTACAACGGTCACGTTGTTTGACACGACACACCTCCTGAAGGGCTGAGCCCTTAGTCTTTAGGGCACCCGGACGATTTTGTGCCGGATGTACTGCTCCCCTAGCCTCAAGGTGCGGTCGAGCTCATCGATAAGGTCCGTTTCAGCCTGAAACGCGGCAACCACGTAGTGGCCTTCGGTGAGGTGGTTGATCTCGTAGGCAAGCTTGCGCCGGCCCCAGGTGTCGAGTTTGGCCATCTCTCCGGTCGTTTGAATGACCTTTGTGAACTTGTCGACCGCTTTTTGGATGTCGGCTTCTTCCAGTGTCGGGTCGACGATGACCACTGCTTCGTAGTTGCGCATATTGTGTGTCTCCCTCTGGACATCCGGCTTAGCCGGATGGCCCCGTTGATCATCGAACCCGATGGGCGGGGGCAGGTGAACTACAAACTGTTTCCCAAGCGTAGCAGTGCCCGTAAGAAGCGTCCATCGACCTCCACTATAGGCACCGGTAGTGACATCTTCGCTATGGGGCGGCCGAGGGTGGGAAAGAATCTTTGGCGGGACCGGTTTCGGCGGAGGGTTTAAGGCGCGTCGCTTGCAAAGAGACGATCAGCAGGGCTATCAGCGTTGCCGCTCGAAACCATACCGTCCCCTCCAGTACGCCCTGCCAAACTGGGGCCGGCTCGGCGAACACGGTGAACCACCGGAAACCGGAGAGCAGTACCGCCACCTCGGCAAACACGTAGACGGCGACCAACCGCCAGGGAACCGTCAGCAGCACCAAAAATGGAACCATCCACAAGGCGTACTGGGGCGAGTACACCTTGGAGCTCAGCAAAAAGGCTGCGACTATCCCCATACCTACGGCAGCCACCGGGTAACCGCCCGGCTCGGTGCGCCGGCGCCAGCCGCGCCACAGCAGCCATAGGCAAAGACCTGCGAACAGCACCAGGCTGGCGACGCTCACGAAGTCCCGGTAGCCGGTTGCCCCTATCCCCCACCAGCCCGTCGGGTGGAGATGGGACCCGTACTTGGCGATCCAGTACCACACGGTCCAAATATCCGGGTAGCGGTCCGCGTGAAACAACCACACGCCCAGCCAGCCGTTGGTTCCCGGTTGCCTTAGTTGAACGCCGGTTACCCGCTGGGCCGCTTCGGACACCGGCCCCGACGAGGCGATGATCCAGGGAAGATTCACCGCAACATAAAGGCCTGCGAAACCGCCGATGATCCGGATGATCCCGCGCCGGTCGCCCTCGGCGAGCCGTGCCAGCAGGGCCCCGGGCAACAAGAAAACCGGGTAGAGCTTAGCGCTGGCACCGGCGGCCAGCGCGGCGCCGCCGGCAACCGTCCGCTGGCGCTCCAACATGACCAGCCCAAGTACGGCCCCGGCAACCGCCAGCACGTCCCAGTTGTGAAACGTGTACAGAATCGTCAGCGGCCCGACCGTCCAGAGCAACAGTCGACCCCGGGTCACCATCGGACGCAGCAGGAGCGTGACGCCCAGAGCAAAGGGGGCGAGCATCGCGGCCGACACCGCCAGGTAACCGGAGCTGCTGTTGGACTCGATTACGCCCAGATGAACCAGACCCCTGAGCACCCGCCCGGCCAGATCCATGAACATGGCGGTCAACACCGGGTATTCGAAGGCGGTGTCCACATAAGGAATCAGCCCGGCCTGGATTCCCCTGCCGGCGAAAAGCGCCTGGATCTCGTTGTAGCAAAGGCGCGTGTACTGAAAGCCGTCCGACCAGGCGTTTACTGCACACTGATGCTTGATCAGGTAGCCGATCATCAACCCCACAGCTGTAGCTCCCACCGCCAGCGGCACGCCGGCCGGCCGGGGATGGTTGCCGGACGAGGTCAACCCCCGTCCTCCGCAGAGTGAATCTCGTACACAGCCACGTCACCGTCGATCCGCCTGGTAACGTCGAGGCCGTCGATGCTGCGTGCGGACGTGGCTTCCCAGGGTGTTCCCTGCACCCGGTCCAAGTGGACGACCACGGTCGCGATGCCCAGCGACTGCAGTCGCCGCACCGTGTCCGGGCTGGGGAACGACTCCATCTGCCCGCGTATCTCCTCGTACGAGTTAGGCACAAACCCCGAATAGCCGTTAAACATCGTCGGGAACCCTGCGGTGGATAAAAACACATAGAAGGGGTCGTTGCGCTGGTCGGACGGAAGGTGCATCTGGGGATCGACAACCGCCACTCGCTCGGCTTCGACGGTCAAGCTCCCGATCGCCAGCTCCTGCCGGCCTTCAAACAGGATGGCCAGCGCAAGCAACGCGCACAGAGCCGCCGCCGCGGCCGATGAACCTAGCGAAGGTCCCGGGCGCAGCAGGCGCGCCCCGGCGTGCGCCCCGGCGCCGGCCAGCAGGGCCAGCGCCAGCGTGGTGATTGTGAACAGGCGCCCGGGTGTGCGGCTTGCCTCCCATCCGGGCAGAAACCGGTACAGCAAGTCGTAAACGTAGTCTCCGCCGGCCACCGCATAACCCATCGACAGAACCGCCGTAGCGGCCGCCAGGCCGGCGAGCAGGATCCGGTTGCGGCCGGACAGGGCCGGCAGCGCCAGTCCCGCCAGCGCCAGCACCACCACCGTCACGCCGGGAAACAGAGTCATCTCGGGGGTCCAGTCGAGCGTGGCGCGCACGGGCTCCGTAACTCGGCCCCACGTGGCACTCTGCTCGGGCGCCGCCAGGAACGCCCGGGGCGGCGGGGAGTAAAAGGTCACGTATTCTCGTAACCGCTGCGCCTCGGGATACTGCCGCAAAACCTTTAGGTAGGGCGCGGCCTGCCAAGCGCTCCATCCGCCGAAGATCGCTGCTCCGGCGGCCGTGGCCAGCGTCATCGACCGTCCCGGACGGGGCCGCCCGTGGGCGAGCCACCAAAAAAACGCCAGCCCGCCCAGCAATCCCAGCAGGTAGACCGTCTGCAGCCCGAGCGCAAACCCTATGCTCACCTGCCAGGCCGCCGCGGCCCACCCGGCGACCACCAGCGCAGGCCCGCGGAGACGGTACCCGCGGTGCAGCAGCGTCAAGGCCAGCGGGATGCCGCCACTCGAGAGGACGTGTAGGTGGTTGTAATGGGACAGACGAAACGGCGCATAGGCGAACGCCGCGCCTGCCACCAGCGCGGCCGGCCACGACAGGCCGAGCTCCCTGGCCAGCAGCGCCGCGCCGGTGAAGGCCAAGGAGTACGATAACAGCACCAACAGGTTGTACCGGACCATTGCAGCTTGCGGACCGTCTCCCACCAAGCCCGCAGGCGCGTAGCCGATCAGCGCGTCGGTGAAGGCCAGGTCGTTGTCCAGCGGATAAAACGTGTTCGTATCGAAAAAGTGCGCCGGCTGGTTCTGCAGGGCATGGCCGTTCCAAGCCACCTGCCAGCTTTGCAGCATACGATCCGCCGCATCCCGCGGCGCGCCGCCGATGTTGCTCGCCAAGGGCCACTGCATCACTACCGCTACCAGGCAGGCTCCGGCGAACAGCACCGCAGCGCGAAACACCGGACGGCCGAAGGGTCGCCCTAGCGGCAAAGCAGGTCCAAGAAACCGCACTCAGGCTCCGCCGGGGGGCTCGGGGAACGCCGAATCGGAGATATGTCCTCCTCGTCTAGCGGGCTGGCGGACGGCCTTGGAGTCGCGCCGGCGGGACTCGGGGACGGCGACGGACCGGGCTCGGGTGACGGCTCGACACATACTTGACTCGCGGGCGTGGGCTCATCTCCGGGGGTGCGCGAGGCCCCGGCGTCCCCCGACTCGGGATCGGCGGATGAGCTCACCTCCGAGCAGGGTTGCGGCTCAAGGACCTGCCCGCCGAAACGCTCGGGTTCGACAAAATCGCTGTGCTGAACCCCTTCCAGAGCTCTTAACATGAACTCCCGCCAGATCGTGGCGGGAAAGCTCCCGCCGGTGACGCTCCTGCCCCGGACGTCCTCCATGGTGGGTATCACACCAGTCTCGGGGCCGGGCGGGTAGCCCATCCACACCACTGCGGTCAGCTCGGGGGTAGCACCGGCAAACGAGGCGTCGCTAAAGTTTTGCGCGGTCCCCGTCTTGCCCATCGCCGGCCAGGGAAGCTTGGCTGCGGTACCGGTGCCCCGCTGCACGTTCTGCTTAAGAATGTGGTTAACCACGTCCGCTACGTCCTGGCTGAGCGTCTGCTCCGTGCGTGGAGCGCGCTCGACGAGCGTCTCTCCGTTATCCGACTCGACCTTTAGTACCATAAGCGGCTCCGGCCGGCGGCCCCGCGCCGCGAAGGTGGCGTAGGCGCGCGCCATCTCCAGCGGGGTAACGTCGGTGGTGCCCAGCGTAAGAGCACATCCGCGGTCGCCCTCCGGTATCTCGATGCCCAGCCGGCCGGCCACCGAGATAAACTTTTCAGGACTGACCACCTGGTCCATCATCTGCGCGTAAACGGTGTTGGCCGAGCGCACCGTCGCTTCGATTAGGTCCATCTCTCCGTAGGAGGCGTTGGCAAAGTTAGCTACCGTCCAGGGCGTTTGGTCGGCGTTTCGACACCTCGACGACCTCAGCTCGATTGGCGACGGGCCCAGAAACTTAGATTTCACCGACTTGCCCTCGTCCACAAAAGCGGCCAGGGCCACCGGCTTGAGGGCGGAGCCCGGCTGGCGGCCTCCGGTCTCCCCCGGCAGGTTCGCCGCAAAGTTGGTGCCTCTGGCCCGCTGCAAATCGTCCACGACCCGGCCGCCGACCATGGCCTTGACGCGCCCTTGAGGATCCATGGCCAGCAACGCCGCCTCGGGGTCGCTCGGCTGGTCCAAGGTGGAGGCCACCGCCTGTTCGGCAGCCACCTGCATGTCCAGATCCAAGGTGGTGTGGATCTTAAGGCCCGCGCCTAGCAGGTCCCTCTCCTCGATGCCGTAGTCGGAGATGAGCAGCTTTCTTACGTACTCGATGAAGTAGCCGCCGACCGGTGAGGCCTGCTCCACTGAGGCCCCGAACTGGAAACGCTCCGCCAGGTTAACCGCCTTGGCTGCACCGGCTTCGGCGGGCTCGATGAACCCCGCCGCCACCATGGAGTCGAGCACGCGGTGGGCAATAGAAGGAACCCCGTCGGGGTTGTCCTCAATCTGGTATCGGTTGGGGGAACGGATGATGCCGGCCAGGTATGCGGCCTCCGCCAGGTCCAGCTCGCCGGCGGGCTTTTTGAAGTAGGTCTGGGCCGCCGCCTCCGCCCCGTAGGCGCCCCGCCCGAAGTACACGGTGTTGAGGTAGAACTCAAGGATCTTGTCCTTGGAGAACTCCCGCTCGATCTTTATCGCCAGGGTGGCTTCGCGCAGCTTCCTGGTCAGGGTCTGCTCCTTGCCCACCGTCTCGAAGGTCCTGGCGTACTGCTGGGTGATCGTGGAGGCGCCCTGGGTGACGGTGCCGGCGCGGAAGTTGGCGTAAGCGGCTCGAATGATGCCGGGCACGCTCACGCCCGGGTGATCGTAAAACTCCTGGTCCTCCGCCGCGACCGCCGCGTCGCGCAGATTCTTTGATATTTCGTCCAGGTCGGTCAGGGTTCGGTTCTCCTCCCCGTGGAAGGAGCCTATTCGTCGACCGTCTATGTCGTAGACCGTCGACGACTGCACCGGGGGCGCCGCTTCCGGCAGCGGAACCTCCTCAAAGAGCTCCGCTCCGATTACCAGGATCCACGCCGAAACGGCCGCTGCCAGCAGGATCCACCAGGTTCGGGCAATCAGCCGCAACGGTTACGCACCAGCCTCCACAAATCTCTAACGATCGCAAGGAGCGGCCCCTATAGAAAGCCGGTCCTCAAACCTGCCAGCAGCAAACGGACCGCGACGATCATGGCCACACCAAATATCGCCCAGGCAACCGCCGGAATCAGCCTGTTGACCAGGTCGTGAAACTGGGAGAAATGGCTCGGTTTCTCTGGCGGCAGCTTGCCGGGGACGTCATCGCCCACGACCCAGTATGCCACCGACGCGGCCGCACCCAGCCCGTAACACAGCCACACTGCGTTGATCGCCTGCGGTGGTAATTGCACGGCGTTGGAGGCCATGTCCAGATCCACGAACGAGGCGCCCACCGCGACAAGATAAGCAAGCACCAGCAGGCCCGAGGTTGGGCCCACCACCAGCTTGGCGTCGCGCGGAGGACGAATCCGGCTGACCCGGGCGGTCATCACCGCCCAGGCCGGCGGAAACAGCAGTGCCGGCAGGGCAATGTAAGGGCCGGTGGGCAGCTCTATCGCGCCCGCGATGAAAGACAGGGGCAAGATGGCAATTGCCCAGGGCGCGGCCACCCGCTCTCCCAGCGCCAGACCGGTGCCGGCCAGGCCGATAACGAGCACCGGCAAAATGCCCGGCTCCAACGCCGCCGCCACCGCCACTGTGCCGCCGGCCAGCGACAGCGCGGCGAGATTGGAGCGGGCCAGGTAGGCGCCGGCGGCCCACAGAGCAGCGCCCCCCACCACCAGCACGACCGCCGCTTCCGTGCCGGACCAGTAAGCGAGCATGACTCCCTGCCACCAAGCGACGGGCAGCAGGCCGCCCTCTCTCCAATCGGCCACGTCCGAAGCGGTCCCCAGACGCAACACTGCCGCGACGGCCGCCAGAGATCCGGCGCCGGTGCCCCATCCGCCGACAGGAGGCAGCGACCACAGCGACGTCTTGCTCTGGTAGAGCGACAGGGCAATGGCCAGCGCCACGTCCGACAGCACGATCAGCAGGAAAGGCACCGGGGAGATCCGGCGCAGCAGAGCGCCTACGCCCAGGACGATCGTCGGCAGGAGGAACAGCCCCAAAAAGACCACGGATGGCTCGCGACCTACCGATAGGGCGAACAGCAATGTGGCGGGCACCCAGAAGGGCCAGTGACGCCTGAAGTCGTCGATGGACAGCACCGCACAGCTGACTGCCGCCGCCACTGCAAACACGATCATGATCATTCGATAAACGCCGCCACTAACATCGCCAGCGCCGCCACCGCCCCGGCGCCCGCCGCCAGGGGCAGCTGGGTGGCGGGAGTGATGAACCGCCGGGCATAGGACACCGCCGCCACGGCCGCGCACGTGACGGCAAAGGAAAGCGCCACGAACCCTATGGTCCGCTCATTGATCGGACCCGAAACCAACGCGCCCAGCGAGGGCCCCCAAACTACCGAGGTGACCGCGGTCGCGGCCAGAGCGCTCTCACCCCACCGGGCGAGCATGTCGGCCGCGGAGTCGCTGGAGGCCACCGCCCTCGTGGGCAGGCGTACCTGGTCCTGAGACCACCCGGCTGCAGCAACCAGCCCCGCCACCATGGCCAGCCAAAAAGCCGCCGAAGGTCCGGCGCCAAAAAACAGGGGACTCGGACCAAGCGCCGCCTGGGCAGCCACCACCTGCTGCAGATCCAGTGAGTTCACGTGCAGCGGCAGGGCAAGGATGCTCCAGCTCAACGCGGCAAACCAGCCGTGCGCCGGCGTCCAGCCGAAATACTCGTCGTGGGTCTTGGCCAGAAAATCGCGCCCCAGCATGCAGGAGATCATCGCTGCAAGCAAAGCGAGGACGTTGGCGGAGATGAGACCCAGCGCGGCGGGGATACCCAGCGCCACCCCGAAGGGCACGAGACCGAAGAGCAGGCGCCCCTGGGCTGTGTCGAACGACACCTTGGGCAAAGCCAATATCTGCGCGCGCCGCGACCACTCCGGGGAGGCAACAGCCGCGATCCCCAGCAGTAAGGGTGTTGAGAGAAAAGCCAGTAGAAATGCGATGGCTGAACTTTAATCCACCGGGGCCTCTGAGAGAAAAATTTGGCCGCGGGTTTTGTTTACGGGTTGGTCCGCCCGGCTCCGGCCGTCCGGGCGCTGGGAGCCTGGAATCGCCTGCCCATCAGGTAGCAAGCGGCCATGTGGTTCCAGTGGCAGTCGAGACACACCTCGATTACGTAACAGCGAAACTCGTCGAACTTGCTACTGAGCTCCATGTCCCAGTCGTCGGGGTACACCGGGCGGCCGGACAGATGCTTGAGTTGATCACCGAACACATAGCGCACCTGCCGCAGCGATTCGGCCTGGCACACCGGGCAGGGCCGGCGAACCTTGGCGCCGATGTTGCGGCCCGCTCTCACCAACTCCGGGTGGGCGTCACAGATGTCGTGGCGATCCAGCGCGCCGCGCTTGTAGCCCTCGACGATTGAGCGCTTGGCCATGGTGTAGTCGACGAAGCCCTGCATAATCAGGCCATTGTAGTGGACCTGGTCGCATCGAGAGATAGGGGCGACCTTTGACAGTTGGTGATTATCGCGCTTAGATATATCGAAGCGATATATCTAAGCGATATGTGGGACTATTTCCTTAGGGAAGCTGTAGGGCAGGCAAACACTCCGGAGCACCTACGTGCGATATCTACATGGTGAGGCGAGGACCCGATGATTGAGATGGCGATACTCGGTCTACTGAAGGACCGGGCCATGCATGGATACGAACTCAAAAAGGAACTCACGGCCCAGCTGGGCCAGTTCTGGCAGGCATCGTACGGCAGCCTCTATCCGACGGTACGCCGCCTGGAGCGTCAGGGGCTGATCGAGCTGGCATATCCCAAGGTCGACGTAACGAGGCGCCGCAACATCTACCGAATCACCGAAGCGGGTGAAGAGCTGTTCGAGCAGCGGCTGTGCGAGCGGGCGACGGTGTTGGACGAGACGAAATTTGGCGTTCGCTTTGCTTTTTCCCGGTATCTGACCCAAGACGACCGCGTTGATCTACTGGAGCGGCGGCGCGCCTACCTCACCGAGATGGCGGCCGATCTCAAGGAGAAATTAAAGAGCTACCGGGAAAAGATCGACAAATACACCTATCGATTGATGGAGCACCGCGTGGATACGACGCGTGCGGACATCGAGTGGATTGACCGGCTGATCGCCGAAGAGAAGCTGAAGACCAAACCGAACGGTTAACCGGGCGGCCACCTGAATACAAACGTTCCAAAGGAGAACTAGATGACGAGCAAGATCAGGGTAGGGATTATCGGGGCCGGAAACTGTGCTTCGGCCCTGGTTCAGGGCATCGAGTTCTACCGGGACGCCACCCCGCAGGACGATCTGCCCGGGCTAATGCACCTGAACATCGGCGACTACCACGTGGGCGACGTGGAGTTCTCCTGCGCATTCGATGTGGACACGTTGAAGGTGGGAACCGACCTATCCAAGGCCTTGCTGGCAGAACCCAACAACACGATCAAGTTTGCCGAAGTTCCGCAGCTAGACGTAACGGTTTCTCGCGGGCCGACGCTCGACGGTCTAGGACAGTACTACCGGGAGAAGATTACCGAGTCGCCGGAGCCACCCGTGGATGTGGTCAAGGTTCTCAAGCAAACCGGTACCGACGTGCTCGTCAACTACCTGCCCGTCGGCAGCGAGAGGGCGGCCCAGTACTATGCCGGCTGCGCACTGGAGGCAGGGGTCGGTTTTGTGAACTGCATGCCGGTATTCATCGCCTCTCAGCCGGCGTGGGCCCAGAAATTCACCGAGGCGGGATTGCCGATCATCGGCGATGACATTAAAAGCCAGGTCGGCGCCACTATCATCCACCGGTTGCTTGCCCGGCTGTTCGAAGACCGCGGGGTGAAGATCGACCATACCTACCAGCTGAACTTCGGCGGCAACATGGACTTTATGAACATGCTGGAGCGGGAACGACTGGTCTCCAAGAAGAAATCCAAGACCCAATCGTTCACCTCTCAGGTCTCCCGCTCCCTCGACCCCGACGACGTTCACATCGGTCCGTCGGACCACGTGCCGTGGCTGCAAGACCGCAAATGGGCGCACATTCGGGTGGAAGGCCAGCAGTTCGGCAACGTACCCATGTCGGTTGATCTCAAGCTGGAGGTTTGGGACTCTCCCAACTCGGCGGGCATCGTCATCGACGCGATCCGCTGCCTTAAGCTCGCCCTGGACGCCGGGGTGGGAGGACCGCTGCTCGGCCCCAGCGCTTACTTCATGAAGTCGCCGCCCGTACAGCACTCCGACGACGTGGCGCGTCAGATGGTGGAGGAGTTCATTCGGTCGGTGGGCCCGGCGGCCTCGCTCCGGCGAGTTCCGGTCAGGGCGTAGTCCTTCTTTCGCTTTCGGCTCGGCGCCTCACTTGCGGCGACGGTCTCATCTATCGTCCACCTCGATGATGCGACAGCCCATCAGCCCGCCGGCGGCTTGCGGGCCAGCAGCAGCAGTTCGGGGTCCTGCGTCGTAGGCGGCCGGCCCTGATACTCGCCCGGCGCTATCCCGCTCACAAACTGCGGGTCCAAGCCCGCACCGTTGGCGAGCCACTGAAGCTCCCTGGGCGTGTAGCAAGAGTTGTACATCGTAAGATCTCGCCGCTCGCCTGAGACGCCGGGAACCGACTTCAAGGTCTTGGTGAGGATCATCGAGACCGGGTCGAACTCATCGCCGGCCTCCATATGGTCCAGGACATAGAACACATTGGGGGCGCCCAGCGCCAAATGGCCCCCGGGCTTCAAAGCCCGCGCTACCGAACGCAGGATCGCCAGATCGTCCAGGCCCAACCCGAACGCCCCTTCGCAAATGCTTATAGCGGCGTCGAATTCGTCCTCAAACGGCAGCTCGAGCGCATCCATCTCGAAGAAAGAGACGTTGACGCCGGCGTTGGAGGCGCGCTCGCGAGCCAGCGATATGAATGCCGGCGCAAGATCAATGCCCACCACCGAGACGCCGCACCGGGCCAGCTCCACGTTGTGGCGTCCGGGACCACAGCCCACATCGAGCACCCGGTCCCCGGGCTTCATGGTGAGCGTTGAGTACAGGAACTCAACTTCCTGCTCGGCGCCCCGGGCGAACTCGTAGCCCAGGTACCGCTCGCCGAGGTGCTGCGCCACCTCCACGTACCAGTCCTTAGGGGGCGAGGAAGGGCTAGCCGCGGCCACCCCGCTCCTTGTACCAGGCCACCAGACGCCTCGACGCCTCCTGTTTGCTCAGTTCCCCTTCGTCCAGGCGAAGCTCCATCAAAAAGTCCATGGCCCGCCCTACGCCCGGCCCGGGCTCAAGCTCCAGCAAGTCCATAACCTCCCTGCCGTTCAGCGCCGGACGCAGCTGCGCCAGCTCCTCTCTGGAGCGCAGATCCGCTATGCGCTCCTCGAGCTGATCCATCCGTGCGGACAGCTGCCGGGCTCTGCGCGGATTACGGGTCGTGCAGTCGGCCCGTACCAGCGCGTTCAGCTTGTCC
>JAHWKV010000069.1 GCA_019347725.1 Actinomycetota bacterium | reverse complement strand
CGCCGATCACCGATGTCTCGCAGTATAACTCTGTGGTTACCCGATAAATCCGGGCAAGTTACCGAGCAGGCGCCTCGGAGGGTTGATCCGGTGCCTTTGGGCGACGGTGCTTTCCAAATCGGTTGACACGAGCGCTGTATTTGGGGTGTGCCTGGTGGCCGGTCCTGGCATCGGGCATCGATCGGGACCAGCCGGCAGCTGTAATCGAAGCCAATAGGGTAGTCGTGGCCTCTCCGGGAGCGTCATCGCGGGGGATAGTCGCCGGCATGAGGCGCCGGGAGGCGGAGTCTCGCTGTTCATTGCTGACCATCTTTAAATCCGATCCGGCGCGCGAAGCCAGGGAGTTCGAAAAGGTGCTTTTGGCGCTGGATGGGTTCACTCCATTTGTGGAGATCCTGCGGCCCGGAATGTGCCTGTTCCCCACCAGGTCCTGTGCCCGGTTTTTCGGTGGCGAGCAAACCCTGGCCGAGCTGGTGAGTGAGGCGCTGGAGAGAGCCGTCGGACAGCCGGCGTGCTTCGGCATCGGGATAGCCGACGGACTGTTCGCGGCCCGGGTAGCGGCGCATCGGGTTTCCGGCGGGATCGCCGGTAGGCCGGTGGTTGTGCCGGCGGGGGCCTCTGCCGAGTTTTTGTCGCCCTTGCCGGTGTCGCTCCTCGATCGGGAAGAGCTATCGAGCCTTTTGACTCGCCTGGGTATCAAGACGCTGGGAGCTTTCGCCAGCCTACCCGCGGCCGATGTTTTGACCCGGTTCGGCAAAGATGGCCTGGACGCGCACCGGCAGGCCGGCGGGTTGGACGAGCACCGGCTGACCCTGCGGGCGCACCAACCCAGGTTAGAGCTATCCGAGGAGCTGGATCCACCTGCCAAGCGGTGCGACATGGTGATGTTTGCCGGCAAGAGGCTGGCGGATGAGCTGGCGTCCCACCTAGAGGAGGAGGGTCTGGCGTGCAGCAGGGTGGTCATAGAGGCGGTAGCCGAGGACGGCCGGACGATGTCCAGAGCCTGGCGTCTGGAGGAGGGGTTCAGCGCCGGGACGATAGCCGAGCGGGTTCGCTGGCAGTTGGACGGCTGGTTGAGCGGGTCGTCGGACCCACCCCCCGGAAGCGCTTTGGTGCGTTTGGTTTTGCTGCCCGAGGAGGTGAGGGCGGATCGGGGCGTCCAGCTCAGCTTCTGGGGTGGGCACACCGAGCCCGGCCGCCGGGCGGCACGCGGCTTGGCGCGGCTGGAAGGGCTGTTGGGTTCCGAGGGCGTGGTGGTCCCGGAATTCAAGGGGGGAAGGGGACCGGGAGACCGGTTTCAACTGGTACCTGCCGGAAGCGTCGACCTGCTCAATCGATCGGTGGTGCCGCAGCGCCTACCGGAGGCGCCCTGGCCCGGAATGATCCCGGCCCCCTCTCCGGCGCAGGTTTTTTCCCACCGTGAGGTGGTTCGAGTGCTGGGCGCAGCCGGCGCTCCGGCGGCGGTGCGCGGCGACCGGCTAACTGCGCAGCCCGATTGTTTGGTGTTTGACGACGGACGGCGGCTTCGGGTGATGGGATGGGCAGGGCCCTGGCCGGTACTCGAGAGATGGTGGGACACCAGCGTCCACCGCCGCCTGTCCAGGCTGCAGGTCGCCTGCTCGGATGACTCAGCCCATCTGCTCGCCTTCGAGCAGGACCGCTGGTGGCTGGAAGCGAGTTATGACTGATAAAGCGGTGGTCCGGGGCAGCCCCGCGGCCCCGGTGACCACCTGGACGCCGATCGCACCGAGAGCTCGCGTCGTCGTAACCGCAGACGGCGAGTTAACATAGCGGCATGCCTTCTCCCGTCAGCAGGGACACGATCAAAGCCTTGATTGCCAACCCCACGACCCGGCGAATCGCCTTGAGTGGGGCCAAGAGGGCTGTTGCCGCGGCCAAAAATGCGCGGGCTCCCTCGGCGGGGTCGAAGTCGGCAGTTGCTCCCCGGGAGCCGGCCCCAGCGCGTCAACTAAGCGTCAACCCTGCTGTTAACCCGGTGATTGCATCGGTAGCCAAGCCGTGGGCGGAAAAGCTCGCAGCCTCCACTACAGGTCGTTCGGTCTTGCAGGCGATCAGCTCGGTCTCCACCGAGGTGCTGAACACGGCGCAGTCCCATCCCACCCCAGTTTCCCGGGCCACAAAGCCGGCCGATGAGCAGAAACCTCCGGTCAAGTTCGTGGCGTCCGTTCCTTCGCCCGCCTCTCAACCGTCCCCGAGGGAGTCCGCCATCAAATGGCCACCCGACGCCCGATGACTTCACCCGTCTCGCTCATTGAGTTCCCCGCCGATGACCCGGACCGGGCGCAGCGATTCTGGTCCGAGGTGTTGGGCGTCGAGCTCACCGGCCGCTCCTCGGAGGAGGGGGAGGGTTGGCAGACCCATACCGGTGGCGCCGAATTTGGTCTACACGAACGGGGCAAGGGTCCGGGCGATACCGTGTCGATTCCCTATTTGAAGGTCTCAGATCTTTCTGCCGCTCTGGACAGGATTCCCAAGCTGGGCGGCTCGATTATTCATCCAGGCGACAAGTGGGCAATCTGCCGGGACTCGGAAGGAAGTCCCTTCGGCCTGACCGAACGGTAAGTCCTACTAGAACTGGTTTATCAGCCAGGCGATCAAAGCTACTGCGGCTATGAACACGGCAAACAGTACGAGAATCTCCATCGGGCCTAAAGCCATCTACTACCTCCTCCCCGAAACGCTTAGTCTCCCCGACATGCTCAGTTCAGCTTGGCATTGGCGGTTAGCTCGTCAGGTTAACGGCGTTAAGTTGCCTTTTCTCGTGCGACTACCTGAGCAGTCCCGCATCCTGTTTATGCGCAAGGCCGGCTCGAAGACCGAGCGGATGGAGGGGCCGAACCGCTTACCATTGAGTTTTCGAGTTCTGCCGTAGACCTAAGCGCTCAGTTGCGTTCTGCGCTCTGAGGTCAGATGGCGCAGCCCATCGTTTAGGTAGTCTCGCAACATGATGGAGTTACCGGCCAGTGCGGTGGCCAGCCCGGCCGGTCCGGCTAGCGGCATAATCGCGGCGGTATCACCCAAGATTGCCGGTGTTATCGGCTTGGTCGCCATTCCCGGATCCACCACGAGCAGGTTGCCGGCCGCTTTGGCGTCGCCGAACACGGCCGGGCCGTCCCACCCTGGAGACTCATCTCCGACTATTTGCTCGCTGCGGTAGACGGGTTTGCCGCCGACGCAGCAATCCATCCGGCTGGAAGCCGACCCCGGCCTTTCGCCGTGGCGGCCCAGGATCAGTTCCTCCCGCCATATCACCAAGGCCGTCTCGTCTGTGTCCAGCCTCGTGCGGATACGGTGGTTACATCCCTTGGCCAGGATGGTGGGCTCGGTCAGCCACCTCAGCTCGGCGCCTTCCGCCACCGCGACCTCGATTCGTAGGCGGGACGCCCCTCCGCTGCATCCGGGCAGTGCCAGGGTGGCTGCGGTGCTGTGCACGTCCAGGCGCGCTCCCGGCCCTACCTCAACTCGTAAGCGGGCATCGTCGCCTCCGAGCGGCCCGGCTGCGCCGCCTATCAGATAAAGGCCTTGCGGCGTGCGCTTAAGCAAAACGGGGGCCTCGGACCGCAGATGCGTGAGCCGGGTTATACCGCCGGCGAGTTCGGCTACGACGTGGCTGCTGGAACGCACGGGGCTTGGTTAGAGCGGGGCCGGAGATGGTCCGGCCCAGGTTGAGACTTGGCCGATAAGCCACTCGACTATTTCGCTTGCTCCGCCGGGCCTGTTCAGCGCGCAAAAGGCCATAGGCCTCTCACCCCGCTGGGCGATCGAATCCCGGCGCATGACCTCCAGGTCCGCCCCCACCAATGGAGCGAGGTCGATCTTGTTGATCACCAGCAGGTCGGCGAGGGTCACGCTCGGGCCGCCTTTACGGGGGACCTTGTCGCCTCCTGAGACATCCAGCACAAAGATCTGCCGGTCCACTAGCCCCTGGCTGAACGTGGCTGTGAGGTTGTCGCCGCCGCTTTCCAGAAGCACCAGATCCAGCGGCGCAAACCGTATCTCCAGCTCTTCGACGGCCTCTAGGTTTTCGGAGATGTCGTCCCGGATGGCGGTATGCGGACAGCAGCCGGTCTGGACCGCGCTGATGCGTTCGGATTCGAGCACCCCTTGCTTCTTGAGGAAGTCCGCATCCTCGGTCGTGTAGATATCGTTGGTAACGACCGCTATGTTGAACTGCTCCGCCAGCGACCGGCACAGAGCGGCTACCAGCGCGGTTTTGCCGCTTCCGACCGGTCCTCCTACACCGACCCGCAGGGGCCGCTTGGGTTCATGACGCAAAGAGCTTCACCTCCGAGATCGCATGTTGTTCGCCGAACAGATCGAGTAACACTGATCCCGGGCAGGGCAGAATGTCGATTTCGCCGGCAGCACACGCGGCGGCTGGTTCGACCACCTGTTCGATCGCTTCTGCAAGCTCCGCCAGGAGTCCGTGTACCTGTACCGGGTCGATCCCCAGTAGCCGCACCGCGGCGCCGGCAGGTCCGGCTACTGCGTTGAACGCCGTACACCGGGCCGCGTCGGCGGCCCCTAAACCGGCGGCGGCCACCGCGGCGCCCATGGCTACGGGGTGGTGCGGACCTTGAGGGATCTGCCCGGCCAGGACGTCCAGCCGCCCCGGCCACAGGTGCTTGGCGGTACGGATCAGTTGCTTGCCCTGGCGCCGGGATGCCCAGCGCACGGCCGCCGACGGGGTACGGGCGTCGGCTTCCGTGTCCAGCGCGCGCCAGTCGGCATCCTCGACGCTGGCCGCGGCCGCAAGGGCAGCCGCGCTTAAGCCCGCGGTGGACAGCCGGCCGCGCAGGAACCGGGCCAGCGAGTCGATGTCGGTGACCCGACCGGCGGCGACCGCGCTTTCCATTCCCCCCGAATGGGCGTGGCCGCCGGCCGGAAACCTTCCGTCGGCCAGCAGCATGGCGTTGACCGGGGGACCGTCCATCAAAAGAGGAAGTACCGCTGGGCCATCGGTAGCTCGGCCGCCGGGTCGGCGTCGACTACCTGTCCGTCGATAGTTACTGTGAAGGTATCCGGATCCACGGTGATCTCAGGCATGGAATCGTTTTCCGGCATGTCGGCCTTGCCCCGGGTCCGTACTCCGGCGACCGGTACCACCCGGTGATTTAGTTGCAGGGCTTCGGCAATCCCCTCCTCCACGGCTGCCGGTGCAACGAACGCGACGCTGGTATTGCCGGCGGCCACGCCGTAGGCGCCGAACATAGGCCGCGGCAGCACCGGCTGCGGTGTCGGGATCGAAGCGTTCGCATCCCCCATGGCGCCCCAGGCGATCATCCCGCCCTTAATCACAACGTGGGGTCGCACGCCGAAAAACGCCGGGTCCCACAGCACCAGATCCGCCAGCTTGCCGCTCGCCACCGAGCCGACCTCGGCTTCCAGGCCGTGCGCCACGGCCGGACAGATCGTGTATTTGGCGACGTAGCGCCTCGCTCGGTGATTGTCCGCGGGTCCGTCCCCGGCCAGCGCTCCCCGGCGCGCCTTCATGCAGTGGGCGGTTTGCCAGGTTCGCAGCACCACCTCCGCAATTCGGCCCATGGCCTGGGAGTCCGAGCCGATCATGGAGATGGCGCCCATGTCGTGCAGGACATCCTCGGCGGCGATCGTGGATGGCCGGATCCGGCTCTCGGCAAAGGCCAGGTCCTCCGGCACTGCGGGGTTGAGGTGGTGGCAGACCATCAGCATGTCGAAGTGCTCGTCGATGGTGTTTACGGTGTGGGGCCGGGTCGGGTTGGTCGACGATGGCAAGAAGTTGGGCTGACCGGCAACGGTGATTATGTCGGGAGCGTGCCCGCCGCCGGCTCCCTCGGTGTGATAGGCATGGATGCTGCGACCCGCTACCGCGGCGATGGTGTCTTCGACAAAACCGGCTTCATTCAAAGTGTCGGTGTGCACCGCCACTTGCACGCCGGCCACGTCGGCCACGCTCAGGCAAGCGTCGATGACGGCCGGGGTGGTGCCCCAATCCTCGTGCAACTTCAGCCCGGAGGCTCCGGCCCGCAGCTGCTCCCAGATGGCGTCGGCAGAGGTGGTGTTTCCCTTGCCCAGTAACGCTATGTTGACCGGCCATGCGTCGATCGCCTCCA
>JAHWKV010000068.1 GCA_019347725.1 Actinomycetota bacterium | reverse complement strand
ACGCCGACGACTTCAACGCCGGGTTCCTGGCGTACTTCCCCGACTCGGTCACCGTGCACCCGGGCGACACCATCGTGTACGAGTCGAACTTCAGCGGTGAACCGCACAGCATCACCTTCGGGACCATGGTCGACGATGTCGTCCAGGGCTTCCGCGCCCTCACGCCCGAGCAGCAAGAGAGCTTCGGTGACACCGAAGCGGTATCCGGCAAGAGGGCCGACACGGTCATTTTGCTGCACCTGGACGAGGAGCGTAAACAGGTCGTGCTCGTCCAGTTCCCGAGGGACCTAAGAGTGCAGGATCCGCAAGGAGAGATCGTCAAGATGAACAGCGTCTACGAACAGGGTCCGGAGGCGATGATCGAGACGGTTTCGGCGTTCTCCGGGATGCCGATCAACCACTATGTGGAGGTCGATTTCGCGGGGTTCAACTCAATTGCCGATGCTCTCGGGGGCGTGGAGGTCTATTTCGAGGAGGACATCTTCGATCCGGACTCCGGGCTCGACGTCGAGCAGGGTTGCCAGCTGATCGAGGGCGATCAGGCGCTCGCGTTCGTACGAGCGCGCAAGATCGACGACGACTTCGGCCGTATCCGCCGGCAGCAACTGTTCTTGAAGCTGATGGTCGATAAGACGGTGACACCCGGAACGCTGCTGCGGCCCTCGCGCGTCGTTTCGCTGATAAACACGGTGGCCCGTAGTGTCACGCACGACGCGGAGTTGACGTTGACGGACATTAAAGACGTCGGATTGCGCCTAAGGTCGTTCGATTCCGGCAACCTCGATATGCGGATTGTGCCTTCTTCCGCAACGATTATCGACGGGGTCTCCTACGTTGTGGCCGACGAGGAAAAGTCAGCTGCGCTTTTTGCTGCGCTGAAGCAACGACAGCCTTTGCCCGACTACGGGCGTACGGGGGTGACCCCCATTTTCCCGGAGGACGTTCGGTTGGCCGTTCTCAACGGCACCGATGTCGACAAGCTGGCCTCCGGCGAGGCGTCGATTCTTGCTGAGTCCGGATACCAAATCCACGAAACCGCCAACACGGAGCCGCACCCGCAGACCACTGTGTACTATCGCCTGGGCGCTGAGGACAAAGGCAGATTGGTTGCCGACACCTACGGTGCGGAGCTGCTTCCTTTGGGGCCGCCGATAGCAACGGAAGCCGAGGTGGCTCTGGTATTGGGAAGCGACTTTTCCGGGGCACAGGCGTATCCTGAAGCCCGCGAGCCCACGGCACCAGACCCGCCCAGCTTGGTGACCCCCGGCGCACCGCGCGGCGACGAGCCTCCTCTGGCTCACGCATGTTGAGTAGTGGCAACGGCATCCAACTCCCGACACTCGCTCCGTCTTGCCTTTGAACCACCTCACGCGCCCCAAAGCGCCGCAGGAGTGAACGCCGTAGCCGCTGTGCTCACGGCGTCCACTCCCGGCGTTTGGCGCCCCAAAGCGTGCTGTGCTGCCGGTAAGCGCCGGGTGCAATAGAGTGTCCGGCATGGAATCAAAAGTTCTCGTAACCGGCGGCGCCGGGTTCCTCGGCAGCCACTTTGTCCGCAGAGCTCTCAATGGAGGCCGGGAAGTCGTCAATGTCGACTGCCTGACCTACGCCGGCGATCAGAGGCGCCTGGCCGACGTATCCGCCGGGGCCGGCTATCAATTTGTCAACCTCGATGTGGCCGATGAATCACGGGTTAAACAGCTGGTCGCCGACGAACGCCCCGTAGCCATAGTCCACTACGCCGCAGAGTCACATGTGACCCGTAGCGAGAGCGACCCGGACCGGTTCTTCCGGACGAACGTGGAGGGCACCCGCAACCTGCTGCAAGCGGCAGTAGCCAACGGTGTACGTCGAGTGGTACACGTATCAACCGATGAGGTCTACGGCTCGACCCTCAGCGGCAGCTTCAAAGAGCCGGATAAGCTTGAAGGCACGAGCCAGGCGGCCAGTCCGTACTCTCAATCCAAGGCGCTGGCCGACGACCTGGCGCGCTCCTACGCGGACAGTTTGGACGTGGTGGTAGTAAGGCCCACCAACGCTTTCGGTCCCTGGCAGTACCCGGAGAAGGTGCTTCCCCGTTGGATCACCCGGGCGCTGCGCGGTGAGCCACTTTTGGTTTGGGGTGACGGCTTGTACGTACGGCAGTGGCTCTACTGCGAGGACTTTGCATCCGCCGTCGACTTGGTGCTGGAGTCCGGAGCGCCTGGAGAGGTCTACAACGTCGGGCCCACGCATGACCCGGAGATCACCAACCTCGACCTGGCTAAGTGGCTGGTGCAGTATCTGGGGATTAGTGCCTCTCAGTTACAGATGACCGGGTACGACCGGCCTGACCACGATCGGCGTTATGCGGTGGACTCGTCGAAGATTCGGGCACTGGGCTGGTCCCCGGGGGACGTGTGGTCCCAGCTTAGAAAGACCGTCGATTGGTACAGGAGCGCTCAGAGGTGGTGGGAGTCTCTAGTGGGGGAGGCCGAGTCGATTTACAACGATTCCGGTTCCGTCTCGAAGAAAGCCGAAGTATGAAGATCGAACGAATCGAACAGATTCCCGGGGCGTGTGTCTGCTACCCCCAGGTGCACTCCGACTCCAGGGGCTCCTTCATGGAAATCTTTCGCGAGGAGACTCTGGGCATGGAGTTTGTCCAGGCGAACCACTCCAAGTCGGTGGCCGGCGTTTTGCGCGGACTACATTGGCACCGTCACCAAGCCGACGCATGGTACGTGTTCAACGGCCATGCCCAGGCAATGCTGGGCGATCTTCGCACGCCCACCGACGAGCCGGCGGTAGCGTCGGTGGACCTAACCGGGGACGAGCCGAAGGTCCTGTTTATTCCGCCCGGGGTGGCGCACGGATTCTTGGCGGTCAGCGACGTGGACCTCATCTATTGGGTGACCGGCTACTACGACGCCTCCGACGAGTTCGGGGTGGGCTGGGACGACCCGACTCTCAACGCGCCCTGGAAGATGACCGACCCGATTCTGTCGGACCGCGATCGAAACAATCCAAAGCTCGAGTGGGACGAAATAAAACTTTCCTAGTCACGGGGGGCGGAGGGCAGCTGGGTAGAGCCTTTGCCCGCCTGCTTCCCGACGCCCACGTGCTCGGCCGCTCCGAGTTGGACATATCGGACCCGGCGGCGGTGGAGCGTACTCTGCAGAGCGTCCAGCCCGACTACCTCATCAACGCGGCCGCGTATACGGCCGTGGACAAGGCCGAGGAGGAGCCGGACGAGGCGCACCGGATCAACGTCGGAGCGGTCATAGGGCTCGCCAGAGCCGCTAAAGCCGTCGATGCTCAACTGGTCCATTTCTCATCGGACTACGTTTACAAGGGAAATCGCCCGGGCGGCTATTCGGAGAATGACCGCACGGTGCCGCTGTCGACGTACGGGCGGACCAAGCTGCAAGGTGAGGTTGCGGCCCGCTCTGCCGGCGCCCGGACGCTGATTCTTAGAACCTCCTGGGTCTTTGGCCAGGGCAACAACTTCGTGCGCTCGATCGTCGGGGCCGCAGCCAAGTTGGACGAGCTGCAGGTGGTAGACGACCAGAGAGGCCGGCCCACCTATGCACCCGACCTGGCCGAGGGGGTTCTCGCCCTTATCGATGCGGGCGCCGACGGCCTCTACAATCTCACGGGCGGGGGTAGAGTTGCTTCCTGGGCGGACGTGGCGGAGACGGCCATAGAGGCAGCCGGCCTCGAGGTGGCCGTGCAGCGCGTGAGCACCGAACAGTACTATGCGTCGAAGACGGGTCCGATTGCTACCCGGCCGCTCAACAGCGAGCTGGACTGTTCGCGTGCTCAGCAGCTTGGGGTGACGCTCAGGCCGTGGGAAGACGCAGTCACCGAGTTTGTCGCCGAGCTGATGGAGGAGTCGGATTGAAAGGCGTAGTTCTTGCAGGCGGTTACGGGACCCGGTTCTACCCGGTGACCCGAGTGGTGAACAAACATCTGTTGGACGTGTTCGACGAACCCGTCGTCTACTACCCCATCCGCTCTCTGGTGGGAGCCGGCATCGAAGAGGTGGTGCTGGTGACCATCCTGGAGGAGGTCGACCAGTTCAAGAAGCTGCTTGGCGACGGCACGGAGTTGGGTGTGAAGATCTCCTACGCTACGCAGGAGGGCGCGGGCGGCATCGCCCAAGCCCTTTTGATGGCAAAGCCTTTTGTCGAGAACGAAAACCTGATGGTCGTGTTGGGCGACAACATTTTTCAGGGGGACCTGTCCGAGTACGTGGAGAGCTTCGAAAAGCAGGGTAAAGGCGCCAAGATCCTCCTCAAGCAGGTGTCGCATGATGACGCCCGGCGTTTCGGCGTCGCCGACGTGAAGGACGGCAAGATCATCGGTATCCAGGAGAAGCCGTCCCATCCCCGCAGCGACCTAATCGTTACCGGCTGCTACATGTACGACTCGCGGGTCTTCGACCTGATTGCGACGCTCGACCCATCCCCACGAGGCGAGCTGGAGGTTACCGATCTGAACAACCTCTACATCGATGAGGGGACGATGAGCTACGACGTGCTCAGCGGTTGGTGGACCGACGCCGGGACCCCGGCCAGCAAGCTCAAGGCCTCGATTCTGGTGGCGCTGGAGAAGGGGGTAACCTTCCATCGATGATATGCAGTCGCGCCTTTTAATCTGCACTAGGATCAAAAGGTGCCCTTAAAAACCGCGCTGCTGGCGTTGTGCTCAGTCTCCCTGGCGACCGGGGGACAGCTGCTGCTTAAGGCCGGAATGAGCCGGGTTGGCTTTATCGGATCCGAGCGTCTGGGCAACCCAATGGGCCTGTTGACGCAGGTAATCAAGACCTGGCAGGTTCCGCTCGGCCTGTTGTTATTTTTTGTCTCGGCCTTTTTCTGGCTGCTGGTGCTCTCGAGGGTGCCGCTGAGCTTTGCTTACCCATTCGTCGGGCTCACCTATGTGCTGATCACGTTGTTCGGCAAGTTCGTACTACACGAAAGTGTTCCGGGTTTGCGTTGGGCAGGCCTCGCTTTGATCATCACCGGCATTCTTCTCGTCGGACGGACCTCGCCGCCGGACGTGTCGCCGTCTGAAGGCGTGGGCGCGGAAGTGACTTCATCGGGGCGTTAGCGGGCGGTTTGAAAGCTGTGGTAACCGGCGGCGCCGGATTCATCGGGAGCCACCTGGCCGAGCGCCTGCAGGCCGAGGGCCGCGAGGTCAAAGTTGTCGACAACTTGGCCTCCGGCGAACAGCGCCTGAAATTTCTCGAGGCCTCGGGTATCGAAGTGGACCGGGTAGATATCCGGCACCCCGCCTGTACAGAAATAATCGAGAAGTTCCGGCCGGACGAGATTTACCATCTTGCCGCCCAAATGGACGTCCGGCGCTCTGTGCAGGATCCCGTCTACGACGCGGACGTCAATGTACTGGGCACATTGAGGGTGCTGGAGGCCGCCGCAAAGGTGGACGCCCGGGTAATCGCCGCCTCCTCGGGAGGATGTATTTACGGGGAGGCGCCCGTGGAGATGCTGCCGCTGGATGAGCGCTCTTTGCGTAACCCGGATTCGCCTTACGGGATCACCAAGGCCGTCATGGAGGACTACCTGCGCTTTTATCGCAGCAACCAGGGCCTCGACTACGTGGCGCTGGCGCTGGGCAATGTGTACGGACCTCGCCAGGACCCTTTCGGTGAGGCGGGGGTGGTAGCTATCTTCGGCCGGCGGCTGATCGACCGCCGGCCCTGCGTGATCTTCGGTGACGGGGAGCAGACACGTGATTTTTGCTACGTAGCCGACGTCGTGGACGCGTTTGTGGCGGCTGCCGAACGTGGTGCAGGAGAGTTGTTCAATATCGGCACTGCTATAGAAACCAGCGTCAACGAACTGTACTGGGCCATCGCCGGCATTTGTGAAGTGGATTCTCCGCCCCGCTACGAGCCGGCCAGACCCGGTGAGTTGCAGCGCAGCTGCCTGGACAGCGGCAAGGCCAAGCGTCTGCTGGGTTGGACCCCCTCGACGGATATGGATGCGGGTCTTCGGGCAACGGTGGAGTTTATCCGCGGCCGGGGAGAGTAGCCGGCAGGGCGGTTACAAAAAGAGGTCGTCCTGCGGTGGTCTCAACAGCTCCTGCACACTGCCCCGGCCCCTGACGGGGTTGGCGCCCCGCACCACGGCCACGGGAACTCCCTC
>JAHWKV010000067.1 GCA_019347725.1 Actinomycetota bacterium | reverse complement strand
ATGCGTTGGCCAATCGGGAGCAGTTTGGGATTTGGTGCGGTACGAGCGAACGTGAGCGCAGACGCTTAAGTCGGATGTCGGCGGCGGAGAAGGACGTAACGCTCGCGAGCTAAGCTTCCAGGCAGAACGATCCACAACTTCATCTCAAGCGGTCAAACGCCTCCTCCAGGATGTGCGGTGGTTTTGTTAATCGCACAGACCCTGGACTGGCTTCCGACACGCATGCACGTGGGACCAGTCCGATCAACTCTGAGTCCAAAACCTGCACTCCCGCTTTGGCGGCCAGCACCGAAATGCTGTCGAAGACATCGCTCAACGTGGTGTTATAGGGGTCGACAATGTTGACCGAGACCTGGGTCAGCTTGCGGCTGGCAAGGGCGAGGCCCAGGGTGCGGACCCCATGCAGCGCGGAAGAGCCGTCACGTAGCTGCGCTGCGATCCATCGTGCGGTACCTACGTCGGGGGCGGCCAGATTCACGTTGTAAGCCACCAGCAGACCGCGGGCGCCGACTACGCACGCGCCTGCACTCGGGTGCGGGTGGCCGGGACCGCAGTCCGGCGTCTGCGACACAAAGGCGTGCCGGCGGATCCACGGTAAGGTTCGACCTGCCGGCCTGGAAGACTGTTCGTAGAAGAAGCACGGGACGCGCAGCTGCTTGCAAATCGTCCGCGCACACCGGTCGGCCGCCGCCACAGCCAGCGCCATGGGTGTGCCGAAGACCGGGTAGAAGGGGATCACGTCGACTGCGCCCAGCCGGGGGTGAACCCCCCGCTGCGTGCGAACGTCGATGCGAGTCACAGCCTCGGTCGCCAGACTGACCACGGCTTCGACCAGTGAGTCCGGCGGACCTCCAAGGGTAACCACCGTGCGGTGATGATCGGGGTCGGGGGTCACGTCAAGCACGGCCGTTCGGCCGCGGGCTGCGGAGACAATGGCTTCTATGACCGGCGCAGAGCGACCCTCTGAGAGATTGAGTGCACACCCGAGCAGTGATTCGGAGGCGGGCGCGCTTCTCGAGGGTTCGTTTAACGTCGGTGTGCCGCCGTTCATGCCGTTAGCATAGGGGTGTGGACGCAGAGTTTGGCATGGGCGCGAGGGTCGAGGCGGAGTTTACGGCGGTCGTGTCCCGGACCCGTATAAGTTTGCGGGCACATGGGTTTTCTATTCTCTCGGAGATGCCGGCGCCCGCCGGGTCGGGTAGCGAGGCGGGGCGGCGTCACCTGTTTATGGCGGTTTGGGAGCGGCTGATAAGCACCGGTAATCTTGGTGGACCGGGCCTGGACTTGGGAGACCATCTGCCGTGCAACGTCGTGGTCTTCGAGGACGGAGAGACGGTGGTGGTTTCGTTCCTCGACCCCACGGAGGGCATGGAAGGCTGGCCTGAAGGAGCTCGGGAAGCGCAGGCGGCGCTCAAGGCTCTGCAGAAGACGGTGTCCGAGGTGCGTCGGTGGGTGCCCACACCCGAACAGTGATGGGCTCCGCAGCACCTCGTTGAGGTGATTAGTGTTCCACCGTCGCTATACTCGACGGTGCGAAGGCCTGTCAACAGGAGGACGAATGGACAAGATCACCGGTCAGGAGTTGCTGAGGCAGGCAAAGGCCAAGGCAAACGCGCTCAGTCCGGAGGAGGTTGCCGCCATTGTCGATGGCGAGGACGTGACTGTGGTCGATGTCCGGGAAGGCGACGAGTGGCGCAAAGGGCATCTACCGGGGGCCGTCCACGTGCCTCGTGGTTACCTGGAGATGCAAGCCGAGGGCAAGCTGCCCAATAAGGACGCGCCACTGATCGTGTACTGTGCCGGAGGGAACCGCTCGGCGTTCGCTACCGAGACGTTGAAACAGATGGGTTACCGCGATGTCCGGCACATGAGCGGAGGATTTACCGCCTGGAAGGACACCGGTCTGAAGGTGGCTCAACCGCGGGAGTGGACCGACAAACAGTTGGACCGCTACTCCCGGCACTTCGTCTTACCTGAGGTAGGCGAGGCGGGGCAGCAGAAGATCTCCGACGGAAAGGTCCTCGTCATCGGAGCGGGAGGTTTGGGGTCACCGGCGTTGTCCTACCTGGCCGCCGCCGGCGTCGGGACGATCGGCATCGTGGACATGGACGACGTGGAAGACAACAACCTGCAACGCCAGATCATCCATGCAACATCACGAATCGGCGTCAATAAGGCCGAGAGCGCCAAAGTTACGATCGAGGATCTTAACCCCGATGTCGCGGTCAAAATATGGACCGATCCGCTCGCCCCCGAGAACGTCGACGAGATCTTTAACGGATTTGATGTCGTGTTGGACGCGACCGACAATTTCACTACCAGGTACCTGATCAACGAGACGGCCTACCGGTTCGGCATTCCGAACATCTACGGGTCTATCTACCGATTTGAGGGGTACGCGAGCGTGTTTTGGCCGGCCAAAGGCGGACCGTGCTATAGGTGCATGCATCCGGAGTCCCCTCCGGCCGAGCTGGCCCCCACCTGAGGGGAAGCCGGAGTCCTGGGCGTGCTCCCGGGAGTGATCGGAGTGTTGCAGGCCAATGAGGCCTTGAAGCTGCTGGTGGGTTACGGCGAGCCGCTGGTGGGAAGGATCCTTACCTTTGACGCGCAGGCCACCACGTTTGGTGAGCTTAAGCTGCGTCGTGACCCCAGCTGTATAACCTGCGGGTCGGGAGCACTTTCCGAGCAGGAACCCAGAAAGAGCGCGTAGACGCGCTAGCGCCGTCGCCGGCCTCTGTTACCGCCGGCGCCACCACGTCGTCTTCCGCCGGGTCGGCGGCTGCGTTTGCGAGTGGATGGCTGGCTGCGATCCCTGTCAGGAAGTGGTTCACGGTTGGCCAGCGAAAGCGCCACTGCGTCGGCAACTTCCTCGCAGACCTTCTCGCCGCCCTCCGTGCCGATGATGAGCTGAAACAGCACGCTGCGCTCCAGTTGTTCTATGGAGTCAACGACCTTGCTGCGTGTGCCCGCGGGAGTGCGCCACTCGGCATGAATGCGCCCCGATGGTGGGATTTCTATCTTGAGGTCGGCGTTGCCGACTCTGCCTTCCCAGGCTGTGGAGGATGTTAGATTCAAGCGTTCTCTACCGGCCGGACTGAGGAGGCCTGGAGGCCCTTAGGGCCCTGGGTAACCTCAAATTCGACGGTCTGACCCTCCTCAAGGTTGCGGTAACCTTCACCTAGGATTGCGCTGAAGTGAACGAAGACGTCATCTCCGTCGGAGCGCGAGATGAAGCCGTAACCCTTCTCGGCGCTGAACCATTTGACTGTGCCGCTGGCCATAATGCAATGCCCTCCTTCCTACAAACCAACCTCGCCGTACGAACCGGCATGGAGGGACTGCTGGTACTGCTTGGCGCATGGACCTGGGCTGTGCCCTCACCCTTAACTCTATCACTAAGCCGGCTCAACGAGCATCCAAAGTTCCGTCGCTAATCAACCTCGAAACCTAGCACCGTCGGGCGCAGGTCGCGGTAATGGACAGCCTGGCCCCGCGACCCGAGAATCAGCCTGTAGCGCGCTCGACACTAACTGCCTCCTAGAATGAGACCTTCAGAACACAAGCGGCAGTGGGGTTTTTTCGACCAATCCCCGAAGACGAGTGGATCGAATAACAGATGAGAACCAAGTGAGAACTAAAACCGGCAAGTTGAAAAAGCGGCTAGAGGAACCGGACGACGCGGGGTTGCTCGAAGGGATTTTGAATGGCGATCAAGCCTGCCTGTCCGTATTCTATGACCGCTACGCCGGCTCAGCGTTCGGCCTTGCATGGAAGATATGCAATAACCGTGCGATAGCGGAGGACGTGGTGCAGGAGGCGTTCATGGCGGTTTGGCAGCGTCCCAGCAGTTTCGACTCCAGCCGGGGATCGGCCGGCTCCTTCCTACTGGGTATCGTTCACCATAAGGCGGTGGATGCCATCCGCAAAGAAGAGTCCGTCCGCAGGCGCGAGGAGAATTTCACTTCGGACCTATCCGATGCCTCGGGCGACGAGGTGGTTGAGGCGGCCTGGTTGGCGCTGCGTCGCCAAAGCGTGTTGAAGGCTCTTCAGCAGCTTTCCGATGTGCAGCGTGAAGCTCTGGAGCTTGCCTATCTTCACGGTCTTACCTACAGCGAGGTAGCCGCGCGTTTGCGCATACCACTGGGTACGGCCAAGACCAGAATGAGAGACGGACTGATCAGGTTGAGGGGTATTCTCGACGAGAGCGCGGTGAACGGATGACTATGACTCATGACGAGTTCAAAGAGCTCGTTCCAATAATGGCCTTGAACGCCCTTCCGGCCGAGGAAGAGGAGCAGGTGGCTGCGCACGTCGAGTTCTGTGTGGAGTGCTCACGGCTATTCGGAGAATATCGATCCACCGCCGGTGACCTTGCTATGGCGGTGCGCCCGGTGACGCCTCCAGCCGACCTGAAGGACCGGATTATGGCGCAGGCGCGCCAAACCGCACCGGTTGGGACAGAGGCTAGCCGTTCTCAGCAGGCTACGCCACGCCGTAGCGGACCCACGTTCGCAAGGTGGATGGGGGTGGCTGCAGCCGCGGCCGTAGCTCTGGTTGTCATCGGGTTCGGAGCTCAGCAGCTGATGGAGCAAAACCAAAGAGTGCAACAGCAAGAAGAGCTATTGTCCGCTCAACGGGAAGCGCTTGACCTCATTGGTTCCGGCGAGACCTCTGTGCTGACTATGAACCCGACGCAGGACTCTGATGGGGTGACCGGTCGAGTGTTTGTCTCCAGCGACTCCGGCCGGGCGGCGGTACTGCTTAGCGGGCTTACCGAGCCCAGCGGCGACTCTATTTACACGCTTTGGATGATCCGGGACGGTAATGAGGAGCCGGTTGCGGATTTTGGGCCCGATCGGTCCGGCCTGGCCGTGCTGAGCGTAGATGATGTGAAGTCGGACACCACTTTGGCGATAACGCTCGAGCCCCAGCCGGGCAACACCAGTCCACAGGGACCAGTGCTGGCCACCGCCTATAAAGCGTAGGCGGTGCCTTGCTATAAAGCGTAGGGTGCCTGCGACGTCGGGCTACGTTTCCAGACGGGCCAGCCAGCGGGTCGGTTGTGCCAGCTCCACGGCGTCCGGAAGGTTTTCGGGTTTAGCCCATAGTCTGTCCAATGCATCGCTGCGGGCTACCTCGGCGACGAACCGCTGTCCGCGCCGGCGAGCTTCGTTCGGCAAATCCAAACCCAGCATCTTCTCCAGCATCTTCTCTGCGGAACTTCTGGTTGCCCTCCTGCGGTTCATTCCCTCACGTATCTTCTCGTAGTCCTGAACCATGCCTATGCCGGCTTTGTTCATGACCCAGTCGCTGTAGCCCTCGGTCACACTCAAGAAGGCCCCGATCCTGTCGACAACCGTTTCCTGTCCCGCCGAGCGCAGCATAGGAAAAAGCTCATCCGGTTGCTGTAGGAGGGTCGTAAGCTCCTGTGGGTTCGTAACGGTCTGGAGTTTGTGGAACAGCTCGGAGGTGTGTATCTCCGCCGCATCTATGTACTCGTGGACCAGGGTGTTCAGGTACTGGCCCGCCCATTGGGTGGATTGGAAGTGCAACTCGCGCGTAACGGCCCGCAACGCCAACCACATACGCAGTGGCTCGGCGGCGACATCGAGCTCCGCCTGGACGTCCAGGGTGTTGGGATAGTTGATGACCACGCGGCCGGGCTTTGCCGGGGGCAGCCCGATGTCCCAGTCGCCGATGGCTTTGTGGGAGAGGTAACCGACGCACATGCCGACCTGAAGACCCATCAGGTAGGGTCCCAACGCGCTCAACAGGGGTCCGGCGGGCCCGATATTTGTGCCGGCGGATAGCTGTTCGGTTAGCCGTCCGGACAGACGCTCGATCAGGGGCTTGAGACGTTCTCGGGCCTGTGCTGCCCAAGGCCCCCGGCCCTGGAGGCTTACCTGATCTACTCCCCGGACCGGTCCCAGCCCCGTGTGGCCGACTACGCTCAACTCCGATATGCGAATAGCCTGCTGGAACTCGTCGGCGTCGGCGCGAGTGGCCCTCGGGTTGCGGACACCGGACTTGGCCACGGCCGTTGCCGTCTGCTCGGCAACCACCCAGTCCACCGACCCGGTCTGGGACGTGATTACGTTATGGATTTCCCGGAAAAGCGGAATCTGCAGCATCCGGCGGGTCAGCTCAGCGGAGTCGATGT
>JAHWKV010000066.1 GCA_019347725.1 Actinomycetota bacterium | reverse complement strand
CCGGCGTCTGCGCGCCCGGCGTCGGCGCGAGCGAGGCGGTAGGCGGCGGGGCGAGCGTCGCGCGGCGACGGCGAAGCTCGTCGACCTGCGACGTGCGACCGAGCGACCGGCTCGCGGCGATCGCGACGTCGAGGGCATCGTCGAGCAGGTCGGGGCCCGCGAGATCGATCGCCATGCGCGCGGCCTCGAGTTTGCTGACCATGCCGCCCGACCCCAGCGTGGATGAGCCCGACGCTGCCTTCGTAAGCTCGGGGGTGATTTGCTCGATCACCTCCACCAACTCTGCGCCCTCTTTGTCGGGGTGTGTGGTGAATAGCCCCGCGACGTCGGAGAGCATGATCAATAGGTCGGCGCCCACCAAGTTGGCTACCAGCGCAGCCAGGCGGTCGTTGTCCCCGTACCGGATCTCCTCAGTAGCCACCGTGTCGTTCTCGTTGACTATGGGGATACAGCCAAGGTCGAACAACCTGTCCACGGTGTGCTTGGCGTTTAGGTAGTGGCGCCTTTGCACCATATCGTCCTGGGTAAGCAGGATCTGCCCGACCAGGTGACCTTTCCCCTCCAGCAAAGATGCGTAAATATCGATCAACCGGCGCTGACCCACCGCGGCCGCCGCTTGCAGCCCCGGCATGTCGTTGGGCCGCCTCACCAACCCGAGAGCCTGCATACCGGCGGCAACCGCACCCGAGGACACGATTACGCAGCGCACCCCTCTGTCGACCAGCTCGCTCACCTGATCGGTCACGCGGCGCATCCGCTCCGGATCGGGCTTTCCATCGGGCCCCGTAACCGAGCTGGTCCCTAACTTAACCACCATCCGCAGCGGCCGCTTAGTCGTCAACGCTCTCGAAATCTTCCGGCATGGTTCCCGTGGGCCACCAGCTGAACACCGACTCCCCGATTCTTACTTCATCGCCGTGCCGTGCGCCGGCGGTCTCCAATGCCCTTTCCACCCCGGCCCTTTCCATGCGGTTCTGCAGATAGGCTACGGCCTCCGCGTTGGAGAGGTCGGTCATCGCGACCCAACGCTCGACGTTGCCTCCGGTAACCCTCCACGCACCGTCCTCGGCCTCGACCTTAATCGGCTGCGGCGCGCGGGAGAAAAGCTCAAAACCGCGCGGCTCGTCCTTTTGCTCCCGCCGGGTAGCCACTATGTCGGCCAAACGCTCGGTCAGCACATCCAAGCCGATTCCTTCGGCAGCCGAGATCAGTACAGCGTCAACACCTTCGGCGGCAAATCTACCTCTTACCTCCCGGGCAGCCTCGGCGGAGACCAGGTCAACCTTGTTGAGAGCCACGACGGTCGGTCTTTTAGCCAGGTCTTCACGAAACCTGGCAAGTTCTGAAGACACGACCTCATAATCTTGCAAAGGGTCGGTTTCGACGGAGAGGTCGATCATGTGTACAAACGCGGCCGATCGGGTGGCGTGGCGCAGAAACTTCAATCCCAGCCCCTTGCCTTCGTGGGCGCCGGCAATCAAACCGGGAATGTCGCAAATAGTAAAGGTCATATCGCCGGCGTCGACTACTCCGAGTGACGGCTCCAGCGTTGTGAACGGGTAATCGGCGACCTTGGGTCGTGCCCTGGACAGCGCGCCCACCAGGGTCGACTTACCGGCATTGGGCAATCCAACTACGGCAACGTCGGCGATGAGTCTCAGTTCCAACCGAACCCAGACATCCTCACCCGGTTCACCGAGCTCCGCGAAGCCCGGCGCCCGCCGGCGCGGGCTGACCAGCGCCGAGTTGCCGCGGCCGCCACGACCGCCGCGAGCCACTACCACTTGATCTCCAGGGCGAGCCAGGTCGGCCAATATGCGCCCCTGCTCGTCTTTGACCAGAGTCCCTACCGGGACGCTGAGTGTCTTATCGGGTGCCGTGGCCCCGGTACGGTTGTTTTGACCGCCGTTAATGCCGTTGGGGGCGCGTTGGTGGGGATGGTTTCTAAGCCATGCGAGGGAACCGACATCGGTGGAGGCAACCAGCACGATCGATCCGCCGTTGCCGCCGTTGCCGCCATCGGGGCCGCCCTTGGGCTTGAATTTCTCCTGGTGAAACGAAGGTGAGCCGTTGCCGCCTTTACCGGAGGCAAAAAACACATGGGCCTCGTCGACCAGCCTTGGAGCCTTTTGGTGCACTGCGGTTCTCTCGGTTGAAAGCAGCGTCTAGTGGTGGGACCTACAGGAGCTCGTACTGTAGGGAGAGAAGCTGGAGTGCTACTGCTCCGCTTCGATGGTGCCGGGGACAACGCTGACCAAACGGCGTCCGGCGCGCGTGTGGTGCTTGACCTCGCCGTCACTTAGCGCAAACAGCGTGTCATCGTTCCCGCGGGCGACCAACGCACCGGGGTGATACTTGGTTCCCCGCTGGCGCACGAGTATGGATCCGGCGGTAACAACCTGTCCGCCGAATACTTTGACCCCCAGCCTCTTGGCGTTCGAGTCCCTGCCGTTGCGTGACGCCGACGCGCCTTTCTTATGAGCCATCGTTACTCACATTAGCAGGTTCGGAGCCACCGGATTTGTCTTCGCCGGCTCCACCGGAGTTCTTTTCGGCCGGCTCGGGCTTCTTCGTGCTGGCCTTCTTTGCCGCAGGCTCCTTTTCAGCAGTCTCCTTCTTGGCGGGAGCCTTCTTGGCGGGAGCCTTCTTGGCGGGAGCCTTCTTGGCGGGAGCCTTCTTGGCGGGAGCCTTCTGCTGCGTTCCCTTCTTTTCGGCAGTTCCCTTCTTTTCGGCAGTTCCCTTCTTTTCGGCGGTCTCCTTCTTGGCGGGAGCCTTGGCCGAAGAGGACTTAGCCGACGGGGACTTGCCGTCGTCGATCGAAGTTATCTCAATCGTCGAGTACGTCTGCCGGTGCCCGGTCTTGCGTGCGTACCCGGTCTTGTTCCGGTACTTGAAAACCGTGATCTTGTCGCCCTTGCCTTCTCCGACGACCTTGGCGCCTACGCTGTACCCGGCGAGGTCCTTGGCGCCGTGAACGGTCTTGCCGTCATCGGTAACCACCAAAAGAGGGTTGAGAGTGAGCGTCTCCTCGTCTCCCCCTCGACGGAGATGCTCTACCTCGATCACATCTCCGGTGGCGACTCGGTACTGCTTGCCGCCTGTCTTTATGACCGCATACATACTTAAATTCCTTCTTGTTAATCGGATCGTTGTCCCCGGGTGAACCCGCGCGACTACGCAGGCACCGGCGCGGAGCAGTCCCTAGAGCATACCAACCGGACCGGCAAACGACACTCAGTCCATGTCAATTAGTATCAACCCTCTGCCCGAACACGTTTCACAAGGCTTGGAAAATGCGTCCACCAAGCCCTCGGAAACCTTCTTGCGGGTCATCTGCACGAGCCCCAACTCGGATACACCGTAGACCTGGGTGCGCGTCTTGTCCCGCAGCAGAGCGTTCTCGAAGACCCGAATCAACTCGTCACGGTTTCGCTCAAAGCCCATATCGATGAAGTCGACGACGATGATACCGCCGATGTCCCTCAGCCGCAGCTGCTTGGCAATCTCCTCCGCCGCCTCCAGGTTGGCGTGCAAAACGGTGTCCTCGAGGGTCGAACGGCCGACAAAGCGGCCGGTGTTGACATCGACCACCGTCATAGCCTCAGTCCGGTCGATCACTATGTGTCCACCGGAAGCCAGCCACACCTTGCGGTCCACAGCCTTTCGTACCTGCTCCATAACGTGGAAGCGCTCGTACAACGACATTTTGTCGTCGTAGTACTCGACCCGGTCGGACAGGTCCGGAGCGACTTCCTCGAGGTACTCGCGGATCTCCTCGTACACATCTTTGTCGTCTACGATTACCTGCTCCACGTCGCTGGTGAACAGGTCCCGTATGACCCGGATGGCCAAAGGCGGCTCCGCATACACCAGCTTGGGCGGTTTGGCGCCCTCCATCTTGTCGGCGGCCTCGTTCCATATGCGCACCAGTCGCTTCATGTCGCGCTCGAGGTCCTCCTCGCCGGCGCCGTTGGCGGCGGTGCGCACTATCATCCCGTGACCTTCTGGGCGAATTCTCGATGCGATGTCGCGCAGCCGGCGCCGCTCGTTGTCGCTTAGCCTCCGGCTGATACCCAGCGAGTCGGAGTCGGGCACCAGAACCAGGTACCGGCCGGCCAACGAAACCTCGGTGGTCAGCCGGGCCCCTTTAGACCCCATAGCATCCTTGGTCACCTGCGCGACCACAGACTGACCGGATTTGAGCAAGGTTTCTATTCTGGGCGCCCGCCCGTCAACGTCCTCGTCGTAGCTGACCTCTCCCACATACAGCACTGCGTTGCGGGATTCTCCGATGTCCAAGAAGGCAGCTTCCATGCCGGGAAGCACGTTCTCGACCCGGCCCACGTAGACGTTGCCCACCGTGGACAGGTCCTCGGTCTTGGCCACGTAATGCTCGATGAGCTCCCGTCCCTCCAGCACTGCAATCTGGCAACGGTCGGGCCCCAAGGTGATAAGCATCTTGCGGGGACCCAAGGGCGCAATGTCTTGTAGCTTCGGCCGCCGAGAGGAGCGGCGCTTGCGCTTGCCTCCGCCGGACCTGGAGGGCCGCCCTCCATCTGAATCGCCGGAGGATGCCGTCTTGTCCTTGTCCGGCCCTCCGCCCTTTTTGGACTGAGAGGGTCCCTTGTCCCCCTTGTCACCCTTATCGTCCTTGTCGGCATTCGAATCCTGGGAGCCACCCGACCCGCGGCGAGAGCGGCGCCGGCGGTGGCTGCGCGGTGGCGGGCCGCCGCCCGATGAGTCCTCGTTCCCCGGCTGGGCCTCCGGTCCGGCATCGGCCTCAGGCTTATCGTCGGGAGGAGCAGTCGATTCATTGCCCGACTTGGCTGAGGAGTCCGGCACCGGACGACTGCCAATCGGCCGATCGGTCTGCGCACTTGGGGTCGCTTCCTTGTCGCCCTTGGCTGCGGATCCCGGCGCCGGCCGACTGCCGGTCGGCCGATCGGTCTGCGCACTTGGGGCCGCCTCTTTATCGCCCTTCACGGGCGCTTGCTCGGCGCCCGGCTTGGCCGGCGGTTTACGACTACGCGGCCGGGCAGGCCGCTTAGGCGAATCCGCTCCCTTGCCCTCCTCACCGGAATCGCCCGCCGGAGGGGCCTGGTCGGGCTGCGGCCCGGAGGCCGCCTTGTCGGGCCCATCAGACGGTTCGGCACGGCCCGTTGCGCCTTTGTCGATCGGTCCGGGATCAGTCCCTTCGGACGCAAGCTCTCCTTTTGCCTTCAGCTTCGAAGGGCGCCGCCTGGGACGCGGCTTAACCACATCTTCCGGCGGCTTCCGATCTACCGCATCGGCGGTGTCGTCAGTCAATTCCTCTCCAATCTCGAGTCCGGGCCGCGTCTCGGCGCTTGACCCTAGGTCTCAAACAAGACGGCGCATATGGATGCTCATCACAAGGCCCACACCTACGAAGCTGGCTATGAGCGACGAACCTCCATAAGAAACGAACGGCAGCGGAATGCCCGTAATGGGCATGATGCCGATCGTCATGCCGATATTTACAAACAACTGAAATGCGAACCAGGCGGCTACGCCTGCCGCAACGAGTGCTCCAAAAATGTCTTTGGACAGCATAGCTGTCCGGACGCACCTCCATAGGATGATGCTAAAAAGAAGCAAAACCGTTAGCGCGCCCAGGAACCCCTTTTCTTCGCCTATAGCGGTGAAGATGAAGTCTGTGCGCTGTTCTGGCACGTACGAAAGGTTGGTCTGCGAGCCCTCGCCCCAGCCCTTGCCGGTAAAGCCCCCTGACCCGATCGCGATCTTCGATTGCTCCAGATTGAAACCCGTCCCCCGCGGGTCGACCTCCGTATCCATAAAAGCGGTCAGGCGGGTTACCTGATACTCCTTTAGAACATCCATCTGCAGCGTCACGGTGACCATCAACAGGCCGGTCAGCAGCAGCAACAACAGCCACCGAATCTGCACGCCCGACACCAGCAGCACTGCGAAAGCCACGACGAACAACACAAGTACTGCGATGAACGCCTTCTTGAGCGTTGCCAACGTCGACCTATCGGCCATGACAGCAATACCTCCGTCGTGAGTGCTGGTATTCGACGGCAGATCGTACAGTGCACTTCAAAAGGTTCGCGCGTCAAGTGCACGCCGCTGTCGCGCAAGCGCTGGGCGCTGGCGAGCAGCGTGTCTCTAGGTCGAGTTCCGTAGGCGCCCCGAACGACGGAT
>JAHWKV010000065.1 GCA_019347725.1 Actinomycetota bacterium | reverse complement strand
GATTGGGGCAGCCGGACAAGGACAGGCCTAGGGCCAAGGGCGCCAAAACCCAAACGATAGGGGTGGGGCGGAGGCGTTGCATGGGAGCTCCTAGTTCTCTTCTCGGGTGCATGTCGAGCTGACCCACGGCTCAATAGTTGGGGAAGCGCCAACCGGCGGGCGGTGAGCGTTTCAACCCCAGCGACGGTTATCGCCAGGTCCCGGCCATCGTCGTCCGCCACTATGTGTATGTCACTGTGGTCCCACATGAACCCGCTGGGTTTGGTGACGAAGACTCTCTTGATTCGGTGCTGGCCCACCGGCTCGGCGAGCATGGCCGGCTCGCAGGTGACCTGCCAGGCTGAGGACTCGGTGCCCTCCACCCTCGTTACCGTGGGGCGGTTGACGATCAGGTGCCCGGTCGTAAAGGTCACGGTGAAGCTCTCGGCCGCCGGCTTCCACCAGTGTGATTGGCTCGCCAGCTCGGTCAAGCTGTCCACGGGACGGACCCAAAAGACGTGGTGTTGAGCGCAGTACAGCTCTCGGCCGGTTAAATCTCGAGTCGGGCTAGAGCGCTGATCCGACCTCGCGGCGCCCTCGGGAGGGCGTACTGAAGCGGGCGCAACAGCACCTGGAGCAAATACCAAAGTGTCGCTCCCGGCGAGGCACTCGGAAGACCCGCCTGCCAATAAGGTCGTCAACGCTAGGCTGCCAGGTCGTTTTCGCCGGTTTGCTCGCTCGACCAGACTCGCTCGTCGTCCATTCCGGCCATAAAGTCTCGAATCAAGATCCACCCCAACAGAGCTGCCGGAATGGCTGCGACCAAGAAAACTGCACTCATTAGAATCCTCTCCTGCTTGTTAGTCGTGCGGTTTGCTGGGACTATTTACATGACAAACACCGTCGGCGGGCGTTTCGGGGGACAAGAGGTTGATGTTTTTGGGCGACGGGGGTTGCCGGGCGCCGCTTTCGGTTCGCCTACCGGTCTTTATTTCGGCGTGTCCCCCGAAGGTGTGGGGTGCGGTGTTCGAACAGGACGTGTACACCAATTGCGAAGCGCGCGCCCACCGTGGACTTTTTTGTTCGGATGGTTTTTGGTCGGATCGTTTTTGGTCGGATGGCCTGCTCGGTGAAGGGTTGCGGTTGTGAAGGTTCCCGGTCCCGGCGACCCGGCCGGCTCCGGCAACCCTGCCGACGCCAAGGTCGAGCATCAAACCTTGGCGACTATCGCCTACCGTGCGGCACATCGGATACTGCAGGACCACAGCGAATCAATGGATGTGGCCAGCGAGGCCATGGTGGCGCTGCTGGCGCGCTTCGAGGCTCCCTCCAATAGCGAGAGCTACGTAACTACCGTTGCCAAGAATCTGGCCAAGAACCGTCAGCGCGGACTGCAAAGGCACCGCCGCCGGATGCAGTGGTGGGTGGACCAGCGTCCGCAGTCGAGCCCCGAAGACCCCGACCGCTTCCTGTCGCGACTGGTGGTCCGAGAGGCCATAAAGTCTCTCCCGGAGCGGCAGCGCCAAGCCGTCACCTACTGTTACATCAACGGCCTCGATCGCCGAACGGCGGCCAGGAAGATGGGGGTCGAGGAGGCCTCGGTGAAAACCCACCTAAAGCGCGCCTTCAAGGCCTTACGGGAAGACCTGGCCGACGAAGGGCGGGATCTGCCGTGAGCCGGGAGCCAGACTTGGAGTTCGGAGAAGCGTTTTGGCGCGACGTGTACCGGCGCGCCGGGCACGTACGGGAGCTTGCTCAGGCCGAGTTGGTCGCCGCCGAAGAGAAGGTGCTCGGTGAGGAAGCCGAGGTCCTGCCACTGTTTACCGAGCCGTTTTGGAACGGCATCAACCAACGTTCCGAGCGGGTCAGGGCGATGGCGGCGCGTGATCTTAAAGCCGCCGAGGACCGGCTGGTTGCGGATAAGCAGGTCGTGCATCGGACGAGTCGACGGCTTTCGCCGCAGCTGTGGGCCCGTGCCCAGGGTTTTGCGTTGGCGTTGCTGGCAACGCTGGCGTTGCTGCCGCAGATTGCCCCGGTGCTCAGCTGGGCCGACAACGGATCTGCCGGCGACGAGCTGGTGGAGATCGAAGGCATACTCAATCCGGACTCGCCTTCGACGCAAGAATCGATCTCTGATGAGGCGCCTGCAACCGAAGGCGATGCCGGCGGCGGTGCAAACGACGAGTCCCCGCCGTCCAATGCTATTCGCGCAGCACAGCCGCAGGAGCAGGACTCTCCCGGGGGAGAGGAAGGTTCCGCCGGCGCCACGGAGCGGGTGATCGACGGTGAGTCCTCGGGTTCCTCCGGAGAAGGCGGCACGGCGGCCGCCGGCGAAGACGGACTGAGTGTGCTGAGGTCCCCCGACGACGTCAATGTCGAAGTCGTCGGTACCACCTCCGTTCGTGTCAGCTGGACCGACCGCTCCGACGATGAGGTCGGCTTCGAGCTGCAGAGGGACACCGGCAGCTCCGGTCAGGAGCAGTCCCGTAACGTCGCCGAGAACCAGACAACCTTCCAATGGGACGGGTTGGAGGCCGGTACCAGCGCATGTTTCCGAGTGCGCGCCGTGGGCGCCGCCGCACCATCTAAGTGGGCGCCGGACACGGAGCTAGGTTACGCCTGCGCCGATCTGCCCGTCCCGCCCTCACCGTCTCCGCCGCCGCAGCCGAGCCCGGAGCCGTCTCCGACGGCAACGTCGACCCCGACCCCGTCGCCCGCCGCGTCCGCGCCGTAGGAGTTTCGAGCCTACGGCCCGGTAACGAGCCGGCTTCGTAAGTGCAAGGGTGGCCTTAGACTGTCCTTTTCCCGGGATCTGAGACTTTTTTGGGGGTTGCATCATGGGTACTGCCACGGAGGAAACCGGCGCGGAGGGGGTCGTCTGGAACCTGGACGACATCTACATGGGGTCCGAAGATCCCCAGTTTGCGCAGGACATCGATGCGGCCAAGTTTGCGGCGCGCGCTTTTCGAGACAAGTACTACGGCAAGGTGGCCGAGCTCACCGCCGCCGGGCTGCGCAACACCGTCGCGGAGCTGGAGAAACTCACTGCGGACCTGATGAGGCCCTCAATCTACGCGATGCTCCGGTACGCCACCGACACCGCCGACCCCCAGCGGGGAGCGTTGCGGCAACAGATGATGGAGATGTCCACGGTGCTTTCCTCCGAGACGTTATTTTTCGTCCTGGAGTGGGTGGCAGTCGACGACGAAAAGGCAAAACGCCTGCTAAACGACCCGGCTATCGAGCCTTACAGGCACCATCTGGAGGGCGAGCGCCGCTACAAGCCCTATGTGCTTTCCGAGCCCGAGGAACGCATTCTGGCCGAGAAGGGCACTACCAGCCAAAGCGCCTGGGCCCGGCTTTTCGAGGAGCTCACCGCGGAGATCCGCCCGGTTATCGACGGCGAAGAGGTTGGATGGGAGCGGGCCATGGCCCGCCTGCAAAGCCCGAACCGAGACATCCGCAGGCAGGCCGCCGAAGCGATAACCGAGGCGTTGAAACCGGGGCTCAAGACCCGGGCATACATCCTGAACACGATTCTTCTCGACCACGCCACCAACGACCGCCTGCACGGTTACCCGAGCTGGTTGTCGTCGATGAACCTGTACAACGAAGCCTCCGACGAGGCCGTACAGGCGCTCGTCGACGCGGTAACCAAGCGCTATGACATTCCCAGTCGCTACTACTCGCTCAAGGCCAGGCTGCTCGGGTTAGAGAAACTGGCCGATTACGATCGGCTGGCGCCCCTGGGCGAGGACCAGACCACCGTCTCTTGGGACGACGCCAAGAACTTGATTCTCGACGCCTACGGATCGTTCTCGCCGAAGGCGGGTGAGATCGTTGCCAAATTCTTTGATAACAAGTGGATCCACGCGGCCAGCGGACCCAACAAGATGACCGGGGCATTTTGTATGACGACGATCCCCGACGCACATCCTTACGTACTGCTCAGCTACACGGGGCAGAGGCGTTCGGTGCTGACCCTGGCGCATGAGCTGGGCCACGGTCTGCACGGCTACCTGGCCGGCGAGCAGACCCTGTTTAACGCCGAGACGCCGCTGACGCTGGCCGAAACGGCCTCGGTGTTCGGTGAGGCGCTTACGTTCGGCAAGCTGTTGAAATCGGAAACCGATCCGAAAAAGCGCCTGGCGCTGCTGGTATCTCGATTGGACGACTCCATCGCCACCGTGTTCCGGCAGATCGCCTTTAACCGGTTCGAGGACTTGATTCACACCGCGCGGCGAGAGCACGGGGAACTGTCCATAGAGGCGATCACCGACATGTGGCACAAGACTCAGACGGACGTGTTGGGGGATGGGGTCGAGGTCACCGAGGGATACGACATCTGGTGGAGCTACGTACCGCACTTCATCCGCACCCCTGGATACGTGTATGCGTACGCCTTCGGCTTCTTATTTTCCCTGGCCATTTACCAGCGGTATCTCGAAGTGGGCGACGAGCTCATTGACCCGTGTCTGGACCTGCTAGCGGCGGGCGGCAGCGACCCGCCGGAGGTGCTGGCCAAGCAGGTGGGCCTCGACCTGGCCGATCCGAACTTCTGGGCCGGAGGGCTGGAGGCGATGGATTCACTGCTCACCGAAGCCGAGGAGCTGGCCGCACAGATTTCGTGACATTGGTTTCCGCCGGAACCTAGGTCTCTCGGTGGGCGTCTAAGGGCTACGAACATCCTCGAAGAGCCCCCGGAGATGAGGTGGCCAATGCACAAGCCCCACAGAGTGGTCCTGCCCTTAGCTGTTGCATTTGTACTTATGTCCGCATCAGCCGCCTATGCCTGCGGCGGGTTGATCGGTCCCAACGGAAGTGTGAACCTGCTGCGCACTACCACGATGGCCGGGTACGCAAACGGGGTGGAGCACTACGTGACCTCCTTCTCCTTTGCTGGCGGCGGTGGCGAGTTCGGATCCCTGGTTCCGCTGCCGGACGTCCCGACCACCGTGGAGCGGGGCGGCGACTGGACCCTGCAGCGGTTGATCCGGGAGACGCAACCCCAGCCGGTCGCGCTGGCGCGGGACGGGGTAGTGGCCGCCGCGGCGGAAAGCGCAGAGGTGATCCTGGAGACCACCATCGATGCGCTGGAGATCACCGTGGTAAAGGGGGGCGGTGACGAGGTCGGGCGATGGGCTAAGGAAAATGGCTTCAATCTCCCGCCCGATGCGCCGGAGGTGCTGGATTTCTACGCGGAGCGCAGTCCGATCTTCATGGCCGCCAGATTTGACGCTGAGGCCGCCCGGGAGCGGGGACAGAACGTCGGCGAGGGCACGCCGATTCATCTGAGCATCCCGACCGACAACCCATGGGTGCCGCTTCGAATTTTGGCACTGGGCAAGCAACCGCAGGAGCAGATCCAGGCCGATGTCTACCTGTTGACCGAAGGTGAGCCGCAGTTGAGCCCCCTTACATCCGGTGTCCAGGTGGCGCAGAGCCGCCCGGCTTCAAAGGGGCTGGTGAGTGACCTGGCCTCCGATCGGGGGATGGACTGGATTCCCAAACAGGGCATGTGGCTCAGTTACCTACGGGTGGATGCCCCCGCTGCCGAACTGACCTACGATTTGGCCGCCAACGTGCACGGTGGCCAGCCCTCACCGGTCGCCGCGGGCTTGGCGTCGCAGGCAAACGAATCCAAACCCGGCACCGCTCCAACTCCTAAGGGTGAGGTCGACTTGCAGGTGGCGCAGGACCGGCAACCTACGGCTCCCGAGTCCGGTCCGCCGGCCGGACCGGTTACCTGGATGCTGGCCGGCGGCGCGGCGGGGCTGGCCGGACTGATCGCGGTGATCGGACGGCGGAGCTTTTACAGTGCGTGACCGGGTGGTTTTGGTGCTTTTGCTGGCGGCGGGCGTTGGGTTCGGCTCGGCTGCTCTGGCCGGCTTGCCGGCAGATTCCCACCGGGCCGGCCGGACGGTAGAGGTGTCGATGCAGCACTCCCGTTTCCTGCTGGACGAATCGACCTTTGCGTCCGGTGAGACGGTGACCTTCGTCCTGCGTAACCGACGCGATCCCCACCGAGGTGACCGTTCCGGCGCTTTCGACCGTGAGGACCACGGTGACCATGCCGTCGTCGGGCCCGCTGATCGTCGGGTGCCATCTGCCCGGCCATTACGCCTATGGAATGAGGTCCGAGATCCCCGTTGAGTGAAACAGCCCGGCGAGTTGCCGGGGATGAATTCGACGCGATCGGGTTCGGCTCTACTAAGCTC
>JAHWKV010000064.1 GCA_019347725.1 Actinomycetota bacterium | reverse complement strand
TGAACCGGCGCGTCGTCGCCTTCGGGCGGCCGGAAGAGGTCTTCACGCCGGAGCTCTTGAACGAGACCTACCAGAGCCATCTCATGCTCCTCAAGGTCGAGGACCGCACGGTCGCCATCGAGGATGGGAAGAAGGGTGGCTGACTACCTGCTCGAACCGCTCGAGTTTGGCTTTATGCAGCGGGGACTCCTCGCTTCGGTGCTGGTGGCGGTTATCTGCGGGATCGTGGCACCGGTATGAGTGATCTAGTGGTCACCAGCCGGCCTCTTCTGTATCAGATTCTGCTCCAGGTCGAGCCCTACGTCGTGTTCAAGAAGGAACATGTGCGCAAGGCTTTGTGGCTCCTGCCACAGATCAGGAATGGAATGGCGGTCGAGGAGTTTCTACAGGTAGCACGTGAAGTCGATGACTTTGCATCCCTAAACTATTCCAAGAGGAAGCGATATTTCGCCGCAGATGTTGAGGAACATCTGCGTAGCAAGGGATTGTGTGCCCCCGTAACGACTTCTTCGTGAACCTTTAAGCGAAGAGATGGCGAGTCTGGCTTGATAACCAGACGAAGCGGTTCGCCATAACACGCCAGCCCCTTGAAAGAGGGTGAAGGTATAGTCTGTGCCCGCAGTAATGCGGGAATCAACATGCGCGAGACAGTTCGGTCCCTATCCTCCATGGGCGCAAGAGTTTTGAGGAGAGCTGTCCCTAGTACGAGAGGACCGGGACGGACGAACCTCTGGTGTGTGAGTTGTCGCGCCAGCGGCATGGCTCATTGGCTACGTTCGGACGGGATAAGCGCTGAAAGCATCTAAGTGCGAAGCCCACTCCAAGATGAGAACTCTCACGGAGTAATCCGGTAAGGACCGCAGCAGACCACTGCGTAGATAGGCGGGATGTGTAAGTACAGCAATGTACTCAGCTGACCCGTACTAATAGTCCGAGGGCTTGATCGACGCTCGCGCTCGCTATGTTGTTCTCCTGGGGCACACCCCTTTGAAAACTTAGGTTTTCCGGTGGCCATAGGGGAGGGGAAACACCCGGTCCCATTCCGAACCCGGCAGTTAAGCCCTCCACCGCCGATGGTACTGCCTGGGCAACTGGGTGGGAGAGTAGGTCGCTGCCGGGATTTTTGTAGAAGGAGCCCGCCAGGCATTTAGCCGGCGGGCTTCTTCGCGCTCTGGTGCTCAATCCGAGCGGCAGGCAATGCCTACGCGTGGACGTGACCTATGGCATCTAACGAGTGTTTCGCTGCTGCAGGTAGCGCAGGATCCCCCGGGCGTTTAGGTCGTAGGAGCAGCTGTACTCGAACTTCTCGACTACCTCGGGGTCCAGGTCGGGGTAGAACTCGGGCCGGCGGGCTCGGAAGTCCTCGACCATCTCTTCCAGACCGCCCCCGGCAGCGTAAACGCGCTCGGCGGCCTCTACCCACTGCGTGAAGCGGCGGGGTGCTTCCTCGAAGATTTGGTGCACATCCGGCGCCGGGCCGTAGTGCGTGGGGAAGACCCGGCTTGGCCCTAGCTTGTGCAGGCGCTCGGCGGTGTGGACGGTCAGCTCCAAATCGAACTCGGGCGGTGGGGTGGCCGGACGCACCACGCCGGCTTCAGGTATCTGGACGCCCAGGGCGTCGCCCACGAACAGGTCACCGGTGTGCGAGTCCAGCAGGGCCATCTGGTGCTTGGCGTGGCCGGGCGCGTAGTGCGCCTCCAGCCGCCGCCCGCCGCCGAGCTCGACGACGGGACCGTCTTCGGAGATTGCTACGATGCGGTCCGGATCGACCGGCAGCATCTTTCCCCACAGCTCCTGCATGTTCGGGTAAAGCTGCGAGGCCGAGGCCCACAGGCGGCTGGGGTCCGCCAGATGCCGGGCGCCCTCCTTGCGAACTACGACCTTGGCCTCCGGGAAGTGCTGCGCCAGGTGGCCGGCGGCGCCGGCGTGGTCCAGGTGGATGTGGGTGAGCACGATCCAGGCCAGGCTGTCGATTCCCGCGGCCTGCAGAGCCGGGAGGACATGCTCCACGGAGGAGCCGGGTCCTGTATCTATCACGGCGGGATTGCGTCCGGGCAGCAGGTACACCGCCGTGATGCCCGGCCAGCCGTGCATATTCGTGTCCAAGGTCTGGACTTCCGCGCGCTCGGTCATTGAGTGAGATCCAGGTGTCGAGAGACTTCGGACTTCCATGCTACCGATATCGCCGTTATCAGTCTGGACCGTTTCGGTTTGGCGCCGACCCGCTCTGGGCAAGTACCTAGTACAACCTAGTCCCCAAACTTGGAGGTCCGGATGAGTCTTCAAGCACCATCAGCACAGGCGAGTAAAACCAACATCACAGCGGCGGCCTCGGCGCTGGTCGCAGCCGCGAGCATAGCGGCCTTGTTTCTTCTCGGCCCCGACGCGATCTTCTTGTCGGTCATTGCATTGTTCCTTGGCGTACTGGCCCTTAGGGGCGTGGGTAACGACCAGGGAAGCGCGATCGGCCGAACCGTGGCGGTCTTCGGAACCACCGTGGGCGGGTTGGCTGTCGGATGGTATCTGATCCTCTTGCTGATGGTCTGGTACTACTTCTAGCCGCCGCCGTGTGACGGGTCTAGTCTTCGCCCAACTGCTCGGATAGCTCCAGCCAGCGCGTCTCCAGCTCGGACTGCTTGGCCTTGAGTTCATCCAGCGCCTTTACGTGGGTCATGAGACCTTCGTAATCAGTTTGGTCGTAGGCGGCAACCAATTTACCGGCCTGCTCGACCTGTTCGGGCATCTTCTGAAGCTGGCGTTCGATGGAGGCCATCTTTTTGGCCGCGCTCCGCCGTGCCGCCACATCCGATTTGGCGCGATGCGCCGGTGTGCCGGTGTTCGACGCCGTCGGTGCACGGCCGATGGAGTCGTGGCGCAGCTTCAGGTACTGCTCCACACCGCCCGGCAGGTGGCGTAGTCGGCCGTCGAGAAGTGCGTACTGCTGGTCGGTGACCCGCTCGATCATGTAACGGTCGTGCGAGGCCACCAACAGGGTGCCCGGCCAGGAGTCGAGCAGATCTTCCATGGCCGTCAACATGTCGATATCCAGGTCGTTCGAGGGCTCATCAAGTATCAACACGTTCGGCTCGCCCAGCAGGGTCAGCAGCAGTTGCAGGCGGCGCTTTTGCCCGCCGGAGAGTCTGCCGACCGGGCTGGAGAGCTTGGCGCTTGCAAAGCCCAAACCCTCCAGGAGTTGCGCCGGAGTCATCTCCTTGCCTCCGGCTGCATATGAAGTCCTGTATTCATTGATGACGTCGCTGACTCGCTGGTTCGCCAGCTCGTTCAGCTCGTCCGGCTCCTGGCTGAGCGTGGCGATCTTCACCGTCTTGCCGTGTTTTACCTCGCCGGTGGTCGGGGGAAGGTCGCCGGTGATCAGGCGCAGCAGTGTCGTCTTGCCGGCGCCGTTGGCGCCCAGGATCCCGGTGCGCTCGCCCGGACCGATATGCCACTCGATATCGCGCAGAATCTGTCGATCACCGAAGGACACCGACGCATCCGCCAAAGTGACCACCTCCCGGCCCAAGCGCGCGCTCGCCAAGCGTTTGAGCTCAACCGGGTTGCGCAGCGGTGGTTCGTCGGCAATCAGCGCCTCGGCAGCGTCCACCCGAAATTTGGGTTTGGTGGTCCTGGCGGGCGGACCCCGCCGCAGCCACGCCAGCTCCTTGCGCATGAGGTTCTGTCGCTTGCGCTCGACGACGGCCGCCATGCGGTCTCTTTCCACGCGTTGCAGCACGTACGCCGAGTAGCCGCCCTCGAACGGCTCTACGATGCGGTCGTGCACCTCCCACGTGGCGGTGGAGACCTCGTCGAGGAACCAGCGGTCGTGCGTAACCACCAAGAGCGCGCCGGAGTTGGAGGGCCAGCGCCTTTTGACGTGGTCGGCCAGCCACGTGATGGCGTCGACGTCTAGGTGGTTGGTGGGCTCATCCAGCAGCAGAATGTCCGGTTCGGTGACCAGCACCTTGGCCAGATCGACCCGGCGCCGCTGGCCGCCGCTTAAGATGCCCACCTTGCCCTCCCAGGGCAGCTCGGAGACGAGCGCATCGACGATCTGGCGGATCCTAGGATCGCGGGCCCACACGTGGTCGGGCACGTCCCCGACGATACTGTGGCCGGCGGTCTGGTCGGCGTCGAGCAGGTCTGACTGGTGCAGCATCCCGACGGTGGTGCCACGGCGCAGGGTGACCCGGCCGCCGTCCGGCTCCACTGTGCCCGCCAGCATCTTGAGCAGGGTGGACTTGCCCTCGCCGTTGCGGCCGACGATGCCTATGCGGTCGCCTTCTTCGACGCCAAGTGTTACTGAATCGAACAAGACGCCGGTCTGGTGCTTGATATGGAGGCCCTCGGCCCCTAGAAGGTGTCCCATTGGTTACAGGTTACGGGTTACGCGTCACGTAAGGCCGAGCCGGTTGCTAGTGGTTCAGCCGGCACGCCCGGGGTTTTGGGGTGGTTTGGGCGTACTGTACGTGTAATCCTGCCCGGTTGGGGGAAGGTCGAGCGGTGGAGGTGGACTGTGCAAACAAAGTTGCTAATGATTCTTTTGGTGCTGGCCGGCGTCGCATGCACTCCGGAGGATGAGTCCGAGGCCACGCCGAGCCCTTCTCCCATCGAGTCCACACCGAGTCCTTCGCCCACCGAGGCGGCGGCGCAGAGCGTTGAGGTGTATCTGCACTCGGGTAACGACGAGGACTGTTCCGAGGTGGTGGCGGTTGAGCGAGACGTCGACAAAGCGTCGCTCACTACGGCCATGGAGCAGCTGCTGGCCGGCCCCACGCAGGAGGAGGAGTCTGAAGGTTTAGGCGGCTGGTTCTCCGAAGACACTGAAGGCATGTTGATTTCGGCCGAGCTGGACGGTGACGTGGCCCGGGTCGACTTCGAGGATTTCCGCGACGTGATTCCCAACGCTTCCACGTCTTGTGGCAGCGCCATGCTTTTGGCTCAGTTGGATTCAACGGCCGGGCAATTCGACGTTTCCGACACCCTCTACTCGATCGAGGGCGAACCGCAGACCTTTTATGAGTGGCTGCAACTGGGAACTCCCGAGGTGTAGCTTTTTAGCCGAGATGGCCGGCTCCGGATCGATGCGGCGATTCGGAGATCCGGCGATCGGCGTTACTCTTAGGCTATGCCGAAGCCACCGCGCAAACCCCAGCCCCACAGGCCCAGGCAGGGCTCCGCAGGACCCCCGCGCCGCGCCGCGCAGCCGGGCGGAAAATCGCCGGGACACAAAAAGCCGTTTAACCGGCCTGCGGGCGCCCGCAGCGAGCCCCAGGGCATGCCGGAGGACAGGCCCTCCGAGGCCAAAGCACCAACCCAAGCCGGCGCCGAAGGTAAGAGGCCGTCTCCCCGGCCCTCCGGTGGTAAGCGCAAACCTCCGCCTCGCAGACCGGCTCAACCGGGAGAGCGAAAAACCGCTTCCGGCAAGGAACGACCTCGGCCGGCCGGAAGTCCGGGTAAGCGATCGGGCGGGGCGGCTCGACCCTCCAGATTTGACGCCAAGCCGGGCTCCAGATCGGGTCCCGGGAGCGACGGCGCGAAGCGGTCCGGGTACCGGCCCAGACCAATTCAAAACAAGCGTCCGGAGGCCAACGGAACACGGTTGACGTCCGAGCAGGCCGGCGAGCTTCCCCGCCAGTGGGTCAGAGAAATCGAGCAAACCTCACGGGAATCGATGGGCCCGGCCGTGGCCTCGGCGGTGGCGGCTGCTTTGGAGGCGTTTGCAGAAGAGAACTTTGAGGCGGCGGCCAGGAGTGCGGCACAGGCAAAGGCCAATGCGCCCCGCTCGGCAATGGTCCAAGAGATCCTGGGTCTATCCCTGTACCACCTGGGAAGCTGGAAGGAGGCCCTGACCGAGCTCATGTCCTACCGGCGGATCAGCGGGGGCCGGGACCAAAATCACGTGATCGCCGATTGCTACCGTGCGCTGGACCGGCCGGAGAAGGCCAATGAGATCTGTGCCGAGGTCAGCCAGACGGAGGTATCCGCGGAGGTGTGGGCCGAAACGATGATCGTTGCGGCCGGCGCACTGGCCGATCGGCTGGACCGGCGCAGGGTCATGCGCAATGTCCAGGTCCTGCGCGTGGCGGTGATGGGTGGGCTGGCCGCGCTGGCGCTCATCGATGGGCTCTCGCTGCCCGCGCTCTACGTCGCGGCGATCGTGCTGGGCATCGGCGAGACGCTTTTCGATACGAGCACCCAGTCGATCATGCCGTCGGTAGTAGCAAAGGACCAGCTGGCACTGGCCAACGGCC
>JAHWKV010000063.1 GCA_019347725.1 Actinomycetota bacterium | reverse complement strand
CTCCAGCGGCGACCGAGTTCACGACCTCCCTTGGGAACAACTGCATAACCATCAGCGAAGCGACCAGAGCGCCGAGCAGCTGAGCCGCCACATAGCTGCCCAGCTCCTTGAGTGAGAGGCGGCGGGCTACGTAAAAGGCAATGCTGATAGCCGGATTTACGTGCCCACCCGAAATACGCCCTACAGCGGCGATGGCCAGCGCGAGCGCCAAACCATGCGCCAAGGCGACGCCGAGCACTCCGAAGGTGTCCCTTAGTTGGACCACGGCCAGATGCTGATCAGCTACGATCGCAGCGGTACCTACGAAGACGAGGAAGAAAACGGCAATAAACTCGGCGACGTACCTCTTCAAGTAGATCTCCCTTCTTTCCTGCGGAAATGACGGCGGAGCAACAGGATCATATGCGGCTATTGGTGGTCACTAACGATTTCCCGCCTACGGTTGGTGGGATCGAAAACTATATCTACTCGCTGGTTCGGCGCTGGCCTGCCGACGACGTAGTCGTGCTGACCCGCGCGGTCGCCGGATCCGAGGCATTCGATTCCAAGCAGAGCTTTGAGATCGTACGGGCGCCGGTTAACGTTCTGCTGCCCGGACCCGGGCTCGTGCAAAGCGCCCGTAAGTTGATTGTCGACCGTAACATCGAGGCCGTCCATTTCCCCTCCGTCTTGCCGCTGGGACTGATGGGCCGCCCGCTTGGTGCACCTTACGTCCTGAGCGTGCACGGAGGCGAATTTCTTCTGGCCTCCCGCTTGCCGCTGGTAAGCAACGTGCTCAGGAGTGTCTGTGGGTCGGCCGCGGTCATCCTCCCAGAATCCACGTTTTCCTATCGACTCGTCGGCCGGGTCCTGGGCGAAAGCGTGCCGCGGCGCCGGCTGACCTGTGGCGTGGACGTCGACCGGTACCGACCGGGTGCTGTAGAGCCCGTTGACGTGGGCTCCGGCGGGCCCGTGGTCGTCTGTGTGAGCCGGCTGGTGCCCCGCAAGGGTCCCCGCACGCTCCTTCGGGCGCTGCCCCGTGTCAAGGAGCGGTTCGAGGACGTCCACCTGCTGATAGTGGGGGACGGCCCGGACCGCAAGCAGCTGCAGAAGATGGCATTGCATCTGGGAGTCTCCGATTCGGTGACCTTCGCCGGCAGCCAGCCTTGGGAGCGGATTCCGGCTTACCTGGCCGCCGCCGACGTCTTTGCGCTGCCCACCCGAACCCGGTTCTTCGGTACGGAAACGGAGGGACTCCCGCTGGTTTACGTCGAGGCCGCGGCGGCGCGCCTTCCGATGATCGGTGGCGATGCGGGCGGTGTTTCGGACGCGGTTCGACAGGACGAGACCGGTTTTATAGTGGATGGCCGCCGACCCGAGCAGGTGGCGGGCGCGCTGCTGAGGTTCCTGCAAGATCCCGAGCTTTCCGCTCGGATGGGTAAGGCGGCCAGAACGATGGCGGAGGAAGAATTCAGCTGGGATGCGCTCTTCGAGCAGTACCGCGATGCCTTGCTCACGCACTGCAAGCGGTAACCTGCACCGATGAGTTCTGGCTCTTTCCCTACCACCTTTGCCGGGGTTTCGATGATCATCGGCGTAATCTGGATGATCCAGGGCTTCGGTGTGTTCGACACGGGAAGCTTCATGGATGGCCAGCGCTTTTGGGGTGCAATGGGCCTGTTGATGTTTGCAGGAGGTCTAAGCGCCGCGGCCCTCAAAAGGCGCCGCCGGAATCGGTCCCGCTAGCCGCGGCCATGCCGGACGGGATCGCTCGACGTAGCCGCGATCGCCTCGATCTCGAACAACGCCTTTTTGGGCAGGGTCTTTACCGCCACGGCGCTGCGGGCCGGCACAGACTCACCGAAGTAGCTGGAGTAGATCTCGTTCACGTCGACGAAATCGTCCATAGAGGCTAAAAACACGGTGGTTTTCAGAACCGCTGAAAGAGCTGATCCGGCGGCCGTGAGGACCGCATCGAGATTTCGTAGCGCTTGCCTGACCTGGGCGTCAAGTCCGTCTGCCAGCGCACCGGAGGAAGGATCCAGGCCCAGCTGGCCCGAGCAGAAGACCAGGTCGCCAAAGCGTACGGCCTGAGAGTAGGGACCGATCGCCCTCGGTGCGTTGTCGGTGTTAACCGTCTGTCTGGTCATGAAGTCTCCCTAATCGGCGGCAAGATCGTCGCTGAGTACACCACACAGGGACCGCTGGTGTCACCGGCACTGGTAAAGCTTGCCGTCTGGGATCCCGGTCAGTGTCGTGTGCCTGTGCTAGCGTGGAAATTCATTTGAGAGAAATTAACCGTCGGCGCTCAGGCCGCGGATTCTATGGAAGGAGCCACAGGTGGCGGATAAGTACGAGGGTTACTGTGTCAAGTGCCGGACCAAGCGTGAGTTCGAGGGCGAAAAGAAATCGCTTCCTAACGGCCGAATGGCTGCGCAGGGCGCATGCCCCGTCTGCGGAACCAAGGTCACGCGCATGCTGGGCAAGTCCGCCTAACTAGTCTGAGTAGCGCTCGGCCATCGCGCACGCGGTGGATACGAGCTTTTCCTTGAGCGACTCTGGAGCGACCACCCGAGCCATGGGCCCGAGCCGCAGGAGCAACCTCTCCAGCCAGGCGAAGCCCGACGTCGTCAAGCTGATCCGTATCCAACCGTCGTCAAGCTTGACCTGTGACACCAACGGGTAATAGTCACAGACCCACCGAGCCGTTGGCTCAATGTCGAGCGTGACCTCGACGGCCTGGGCGCTCTCGAAATACACAGATTCGTATCGGGAAAGATCCAGGTCGTCGGGGATTTCGGCGTCGGTGTCGAGAACCTCCACCGAGCGCATTCGATCCACCCGAAACAGCCGTTCATCGTCGACGCGATGGCACCATCCCGCCAGGTACCACCTCCCAGCGGACAGAGTAAGCGCCCAAGGATCGACGTCCCGCTCCGTCACCTCGTCCTTGGAGTGTGACTGGTACACAAGGCGGATTCTTCGGTGCTGCTGCAGCGCCTCATTAACCGACGAAAGCTCCTCAGGCGCCTCCAGACCGACGCTGACTCTCTCCAGGCTTCCCGGCGCCAGGGCTTTAGAAAGCTGCTCCACGGCTCGATTCAGGGCCGGATCGGCGCCACCGACCGCAGCAAGAGCTTTGGCTCCCGAGTACAGCATCAAGCCCTCCGCCGCGGTGAGCCGCATCGGCCGGGAGAAGTAGTCCGCCATTCGGATCCACACCTGATCTCCGTCGATGGAGGCTTCGATCAGATCACCAGGTCCGTAGCCGGGCAGGCCGCACATGAATAGGAGGTTGAGGTCGGACACCAGCTGGCTGCGTTTGATGCCGAAGTGATCACAGACCTCGCGTACCGAGGCTCCGTTGTTTCGCAATACGTAGGGGACCAGCAGCAGCAGGCGCTGCACGCGCTCTTCAAGGTTGGTCACAGACGGCCTCCAGTCTCTGTCTGGCAAGGTCGCGCAATCGCTGGGGCTCCAGCACCTCGGCGCCGCGGCCATATCCCAGCAGCCACGAGACGAATCCGGAGTCGTCGGTGATCTCGACCGTAGCCACCGCGCCTTGCTCATGAGGCTCCAGGTGCAGCCATGGGGAGGAGCGCTCCACCCACCACGAGGTAGAGGAGTCGAATACGACGCGGGCTTCGGTAACCTCCTGTTCGCCTTGTGCAAACGGGGGCCGTTCCAGGTAACCCTGGAGAGAAAAGTCCTCCGGAATTTCGAATTCGGGCCCCGGCCTCGAGGGGTGCGTCATCCGCACCGAACCTTCCACGCGGTCGAGTCGGAAGGACCGTATCTGCGCGACCGCCTCGTCCCGGGCTATCAGGTACCACCGACCCCGGCGGTGGGTCAGCCCATAGGGATCGACGGTCCGGTTGCGGGTACCGCTTCGGCTCCGGTAGCGAAACGTCAGCTGTTTGCGCTCGGATAGGGCATCCAGGGTGACCGATAGATTGGGCGCCGCCAGGCCCATATCGGCGGAAACCAGCGAGAGGCTTCTTTGCTCCTCGGGAGGCGGCGTGTCGCTCAGCTTCATCAAGGCGCTGCGGGCGGGACCGGGCTCGCTCATCCGCAACAGGCTGGCCGCCAGCCACAGTGCCGCGAGCTCATCGGGGGCCAGGTTCAGCTCCGGAAGGTAGTACCGGTCCTTTGGGATCCGGTAGCCCTGTTCGGCGTCCCACAGGTCCGTTGCCGACAGCTCCAGCGGAATGCCCATTTCCCGGAGCTCTTCCTTGTCGCGCTCGAACATGCGCTTGAAGCTGTCCCACTGATCTTGACCGTATCCGGGGATGGTGCGGTGAATTAGCTCGGCAGAGACAGGCTGCTTGGTCTCCAGCAGCATGACGATGAGGTTGAGGAGTCGTTCGGACTTACGAACCATGCTTGCCCGGCGTCAAGCAATCCACTACTGGTCGGTTTGATACAGCAACTGACCGGCAAACATCCCCGCGGCTCCGGCGGCCTCGAAGAAGCGAAGATCCTCGCTTATTGATCTGCCCATGGTCGTCACCGACTCCATTCCGAACTTCTCCAGCGCCACGGTCGTTTCCCAAGAGTCGACTATCTTGACGTCGTGCATCTCGGTCAGGCCGGTACCGATGAGGGCATCCATAACCTCGGTCAGCTCCATCACAGGCAGGTCGGGGACCGCCATGGTGCATCGAGCTACCGCTCCGTAGCGCAGCGCGGTGATGGTCTGCTGGCTAAGCCCGCGGTGGCGAGGACGATCGTCGGCGAAGGAAACCCGGAGCGTAGCGACGGGCCGGCCGCCGAGCGCCCCTGCCGCAGATATGATTTGCCCCTGTTCCATGGCGCTGTGGCCCAGCGCGGTGCTCGTCCCCGTGGCCCCCGGGCCCATGGCGGCAATGGTGATGTCGGCGGCAGCTACCTCGCAGGCGGTGGCCAGTCCGCTGAAGACGTTGACGCTCTCGTAGTCTCCGCCGAACGCGTGGCCGCAGGTCACCGTAGCGTCGATTAAGCCCTTTTCTTTCATTTTGCGCACCAGGTTGCTCTGGGCCATCGGCAGGCAGCCGGCGTCGGTCATCAGATAGGCGATGCGCACGTCCGGGTCGGCCAGCTTCAGCATTGCCGCAGCCGGTGCTATTTGCGAGTGCAGGCCGCAGGCCACCACCGGCATGCCGTCGAGGGAAACCGCGGGCGCCAGGGTATTGTGACTTACGCTTTCCGGCGCTTCGGCGGCCATTACATCCAGCTGGTACGGCGTGTAGCGCACCTTCATGATGTGGCCCCCCGACGAGCTGCTGTGCGTCTCGCGCTCGAGGTTCCACAGCACGAAGTCCTGTCCACCGGTGGCGAGGTCCAGGTCGACTGCGGTGGTGTTGATCACCACTCGGTCCCCTACCTTCACCCCGCCGGTCACGGAGCTGTAGTTGATGGCATCGCGGGTCTGCTCGTCAACCTTGACGGTGACGCATTCCAAACCGTCGAGCGATTCGGCTATCTCGGAGATAACTCCGGTTTTAAAATTGGGCATCGTTTGATTGTAGAGGACAACCTAAGGCGGGAGTGGCGCGCGTACGCGGTCGGGGGCCCTATAGCGACGCGATCAGGCGCTCTACTCGCTCATCGGTGTGCTTGAAAGGATCCTTGCAGAGCAGCGTTCGCTGTGCCTGGTCGTTGAGCTTGAGATGCACCCAGTCGACCGTGAAGTCGCGACGGCGCCTTTTGGCGGTCTTGATGAACTCACCCCGCAGCTTGGCCCGGGTGGTCTGCGGCGGCTCTAGCTTGGCGGTGTCGATCTCCTCATCGGTAACGTAGCGCTCGGCCAGGCCGCTGCGTTCCAGCAGGTAGTACAGGCCGCGGCGACGGCTGACGTCGTGGTAGGCGAGATCCATCAAAGCCATCTTAGGGTGGCTGAGGCTGAGCCCGTGCTTGTTGCGGTAGTCCTGCAGCACGTGGTACTTCATGATCCAATCGATTTTGGTGTTGAGCTTGCTGAAGTCGTCTTCCAGGCACACCAGGCACTCCTCCCACGCTCTGACCGCCTCCTTCATCTCGGGGTCATCGCGGCGATCGACGTAGTCGGACGCCTTTTTAAGGTACTCCCACTGCAGCTCGATGGCAGAGGCTTCCCGACCGTTGGCCAGACGCACCTTGCGACGGCAAGTGGTGTCGTGGGAGATCTCCCGGATCGCACGGATGGGGTTTTCCAACGACAGGTCCCGCATGACCACGCCCTCTTCCAGCATGCGCAACAGGACGGCGGTGGTGGCGATTTTGATCCAGGATGTGTATTCGCTCATGCTTGAGTCGCCGACTATCACGTGCAGGCGCCGGTACTTTTCGGCGTCGGCATGCGGTTCATCCCGGGTGTTGATAATAGGACGGGACCGGG
>JAHWKV010000062.1 GCA_019347725.1 Actinomycetota bacterium | reverse complement strand
GAGCCGGTGATGAAGCCGGCATTCTCGCCGACCAGGAAAGCGACCCCGCGGGCGATCTCGTCGGCTCGGCCCAGGCGCTCGACCGGGATTCGAGCGACGATCTTCTGGAGCACCTCGTCGGGCACCGCCGCGCCGGAGTCATCCGGAGCGGGATTCAAAAACCGGTTGAGCGCCTCGGTCGCCTCGGGCTCCTGAGTTTTCAGCGCCGATACACCCGCTATGCCCGCACCTACGGTGGGCAGGGTCATCATCTCGAGCGATCCGGAGTCGACCGACCTCATTCCCCACCCCAAGCGCACCAGATCCAGAGTCCCCAGGTCCCGATCAAAGGTCACGTTTTGGACCAGAGCATCCAACAGCTCATTGGCCACCAGTGGATTGCGGACCCCCCTGCTGACCGCCTTGCTGATCATCCGCCGGATAAAGTCCTGCTGGCGCTCGATGCGTCCGAAGTCGCCTGTGGGGTCCCGGCGCCACTGGCCATCCTGAAACGACTCGTACTGGCGGCTGCGCACAAAAGCAAGACCCTGCGAGCCGGTCAGCGCAATACAGCCGGGCGCCGGTACATCCAGCTCGGCCAGCCGATCACGGGCCGGGTGGGCAAAGTAGACGTTCAGCCCGCCAACTGCGTCCACGACCGAGCGAAAACCATCAAAGTTGACCTCTACGTAGTGGTCAATCGGTACACCCAGGGCCTGAGTGATCGTTTGGATCAGCCGCTCTGGGCCGCCGCCGTAGGCGCCATTGATACGCCCGCTTTCTCCCGTCCCTGCTATAGGCACCCACAGATCTCGAGGAACCGAGAGGACGGCGGCGCCGCCACCGGGCTTTAGGCGCAAGAGCATGATGGCGTCGCTTCGACGACCCGATACGTGCTCGGTAGTGCCAAAGCTCTCCTGTCCCGGTTCCAGGCCCGCCCGGCTGTCCGAGCCGACCAACAGGATCGTTTTTCCCCCCGCAGAGCTTCCCAGCCCCGCCGGATCCACCCGCTCCACCTCACCCAGACGGACCTGCACATAGGCGAAAGCCGCGGCTGTACCCGCAGTTATGGTGACAAGCACGACAGCCAAAACTACAAACAGACGGTGTCCCAACGATGGCCGCGGCTCCGGCGGCAGCGTGGGTTCGAGAATCTGGGTGTCGTGAGAACCGAGGTTGGGTGGCTGGTAGCTCACCCGACAAGTGTGACTGCAATTGGCCGATGCCGCCACCTAGCGATCCCGATAAAGGGCGGCGATCAACCTCCGATAGCGTCCAGTGCCTGCAGCATCTGTTGCGCAACGAACCGGTTGCCGGCGGGGTTCAGGTGTACTCCATCGCGGGTGAGCACACCGGCGGATCGCCCCTCAGGGTTATTGGTTCTCAGGTACTCGGTAAACGCAGTTCTCAGGTCGCAAACATTGACGCTACGCTCTGCCGCCACCTCACGTACCACCTGCGCGTACCGGTCCAGTAAGAAGTTCTCACGAGTGTCTTCGTAAGGCCGCTCCCGCAGCAAACCCGGGGTGCATACCACCGCTGTGGCGCCGGAGGCCTGAATGCGCTCGATGAGATCGACAATACCGGAGCGGTAAATGGCAAGCCCGGCGTCCTCCGCTCCCTCGCTCACGCTCGCTACGTCGTTGACGCCTACGTAAACCACTACGACAGTAGGGGCGAGGCTCAACACGTCTGCGCTTAGGCGTTGTTGTAGGTCCCGCACGTCATCGCCCTCTACCCCCGATCCGATGACCTTGACCTCGGGGCCCCCCACCGCCCTGTTCACCAGGTCGACATAACCGCCCGGCAGGACGCCTGCTGCAGTTATCGAGTCTCCGAAAAACACCACTCGGGATCCCGCAGGCAGGCTTGCGGAGCTGATGGTGGTACTAAAACCCGACTGCGACCGGCCCCGGGTGGCATACACAAAGACACCTACGAACAGCCCTAGGATCAGGCACACGGTGCCGAAGGTACGCGCCTTGCGGGACAAAGCCATCTTCACCAGTGTAGTGAACCGACGTTTCCGGCCCCGCCTGCGCCTTAAGCTTGCGGCCGCAAGGCGCCGGTGAAGATCGCACTAGGCGTTTTGGTGCTCGTGCGCCCCCATAACCGACTTGATGAGTTCGTGGCACTTGTCGGCGCGGTCCCGGTCTTCCTGCTCACACTTACGAAGGAAGTCCGCCACGTCGGCGTGATCGTGGACGTCGTCCATGTACTTCTGATGGTGCGAAGCGCTCTGAAGCGCATGGTACTGAATGCTGATCAAGTCGTAGACAATGTCGTCGTGAGGACTGTGGTCGTTGCTCATAGAAACCTCCCCGGTTCGACCTTGTGCACCCGCACAAAATCCTTATTTTGATCTACCCGTACACCGGCATCTATAAACGGCGTGCACCGGCCGTAACGAGTGATTTGGGCGGGGCTAGACCCCGTCGGCGTCCTCGGTAGAGTCCTGCGACGTGGAGTCGTCGGTGGCTTCCGCATCAGCCGACCCATCATCGGAATCTTCGAACGACGATGTCTGCGATGTCAGTTCGATCGTGGCCACCTGTCCGGACGCCCCGGGTGCCCCCAGATCTCGGCCGTTCACGCTGATATCGACAACTCCCAGATTGCCGATTCGCATGCTGACGACCTCCTCCGCCTCGAAGGTTCGCTCTTCCCCCTCAGCTAGGAAGCCGATAAACAGTTGCTCGTCTCCGTCGCCCTCAACATCCATCCATACTCTCGCCTGAGCCAAGACTCCCACGTTGACGCCTTCAACTACAGGCACCTCGGGCTCCGGCGAGGATCCTTCCTCGACCACAAGAGCCGGGGACGGAGAAGAACGGGCCTGGTCTCCCACCGGGTCCGGAGGTGGAGGCGCGACGTCACTGCGTGGATTGATGAGGCCGATCACAAAAAGCAAGAAGAGCAGACCGGCTGCGGAGAGCGCGGCTATGAGCCACTGCGGGCGCCTGTGACGGCTGACCATTTCAGGGGGCCGGGAAATCATCTGGGTGACCGACGGCTGCGCTCGTGCCCTGGTCAGAGAATCGAACTCGGCCAGGATCGGGCCTTCGTCGAGACCAAGCCAGCGCACGTACGACCTGAGCATGCCCCGTACGTAGGGGCCACCAGATACGAAGTCAAAGTCGTCGTTCTCCATTGCCTGGAGAAAGTCCACTCTGATCTTGGTGTCCTGCGAGGCTTGGAAGAGCGAAGCCCGAATCGCTTCCCTCGCGCCGCTAAGCCGCTGACCGATGGTTTGCTGATTCAAATGGACCCCGGGGATATTTGGAGGATATTACGTTTCCCGTCGGTACAGCCTAGCTGCAAATTATAGAGCTTAGTCGACTCGTTTGATGGAGAACGCTGAGACGTAAGTTTTTCACGCCCCTTTCACCTACGGCCCAACCGTCATATGCTTGTATCGTGCATAACTCTGGTCAACTATGAGCGACTTCGGCACCGTCGCAATAGATGCGCTTACAAATAATCTAACTATCGACGAGCTTACCTACGGCCCGGACCACCCTGAGGTGGCATCCGATCTCAATAAGCTCGGGCTCGTGCTTGTTGGTATCGGTCATCCGGATGCGGCTAAAGCTTTGTTTGAACGCGCCCTGTCCATTCATGAGACGCAGATGGGCGCTCAGCACCCTCAAGTAGCTGCCGACCTCGTCAACATATCGGAAGCGTATCGAGCTCTCGGAGATCTTAGGTCCGCCAAGGCTGTCCTACAACGAGCCCTGAGCATCGACGAGACCGCGCATGGACCCCGTCACCCGTCGTCGGTGAGCGACATGTCGAAACTTTGCCGCGTTCTGATCGATCTCGGAGAGATATCTCTCGATGACCACACGGCTAAGACGGTCCTACGGGACCTGGACGAACCAGACGAACGTTCTTCCATAAAGGTGGCGCTGCGCAGTCTTGGACTCATCGAGGCGGACCTGGACCGGCTACGGTCATTCCTGCCGGCTGAGGTGACCGACCTCGTCAACCGAATCGCCGGCTACCGGATGGCCACCACCGCCCACGGGGCCGAACCGGGAAGCCACCGCGATCAGCGGGGTCCCGCACCGCTGCAATCGATCGCCGAACCCGCGGCGGACACACGCGCGCCCGAGCAAGAGACCCAGGCGCACAACATGCTCATGGAGATCGACCAGTCGGCTCTTCCCAAGCCCAATCTCGACAAGGACGGTCGGTCGACCGCCTCTTTGGATTCGCGAGACTCCAGCCGTGGAGAACGACAACGGGCGCTGCAGGAGGACCCGCAGCCGGAAGACTCCGAGGCTACGGACGAGGCCGCCTCCTTTAGCGAGACGGCCGAGGCCGCCTCCTTTAGCGAGACGGACGAGGCCGCCTCCTTTAGCGAGACGGACGAGGCTGCCTTCTTTAACGAGCTGGACAATGTCTTTTCGAGCATGAAGGAAACCTCGCCGCCTCTAGAGTCCACAGGTGAGCCGGGACTCGCTGAGGATACTGAGGACGCGGCGCGAGCTGAGTCGAACGCCACGAGCATGGCTGATCCGCAAACGCAGGATCGGGAAGCCGACGCCGAACAGACGGTCACCGCCGAGTTGGATCAAGTCGAGCGAGCGGACCAAGAGCCGGTATCGACCGGCGGCGAGGGCCCGGGCGGTGACCTGGAAGATGGGCTCGATCACTTCTTCAACCCGCCGTCCAATGAAACGTCGAGCCACGGTCAAGACTCGCCGGCCGGCAGGGGGAACGATCTGAACAACCAGGGCCGGCTGCTTAGAGATTTAGGAGACCTCGCCGGCGCCAAGGATCTGTTCGAGCAAGCGCTGGCCGCCAACGAGGCGGAGTATGGACCGGACGACACGTCCGTGGCTTCGGACCTCAGCGGTTTGGGTGGCGTCCTAAGGGATATGGGAGACCTGCAGGGCGGCCGGGAAGCTTTCGAGCGGTCCTTGGCCATCAATGAGCGAGTTCTGGGCGAAAACGATCCGAGCATCGCCGCCGATTTGAGCGATCTGGGCGGCATCCAGCATGATCTCGGCAACCTGGAGGAGGCTAGGGAGTCTCTGCAGCGGGCCATATCGTTGAACGAGACGGCGCTTGGAGCCGAGCACCCTTCGCTCAGCACGGACCTAAACACCCTGGCGGGGATACTAAGCGCTTTGGGTGACCTAGACGGCGCCAGGTCGGCTTTGGAGCGGGCTCTGACCATCGACCAGTCCGCCTACGGACCGGACCACCCAAAGGTTGCAACGCGCCTTAGTAACCTGGGCAACATCTTACGGGCTCAGCAGGATCTTTTCGGGGCTAAAAGCTGTCTACAAAGGGCTCTGAGCATCACGCAATCGGCCCTGGGTTCCGACAATCCCCGGGTCGCCATTCGAATGAACAACTTGGCCAACGTGCTACGCGACCTGGGGGACCCGTTCGCGGCCCGACCTTACCTGGAGCAGGCCCTGACCATCGATGAGAGCGCTTACGGCCCGGGGCACCCCAGGATCGCGGCGCGTCTGACGAATCTGGCCAATGTTCAAGAGACGATAGGAAACCAACAAGAAGCTGTAGCCTGCCTGGAGAGGGCGGTCGCCATCACCGAAGCCGCCTTTGGCAGAAACGATTCCAGGTACTTAAACCGGATGGCACAGCTGCAGGCGCTTAAGACTCCCGTACCTCCATCGGCCGCGCCTGCCGCTGAGCCGAAACCCGAACGGGAGGCGGAGCCGGAACCCGTTGAGCCCCCCGGGCCGAAACCTCCCATCAAGATCAACTCACTGGATATCCGGCGACCGTAGAGCTAGCTCATGGCCAACTGGAAGTGTCCCGAGTGCGCAGTAGTCTTGGATGCGATCGATGAAGGCCGGGGCGAAACCTGTCCGTTTTGCGGCCTGGACATGGACCCCATCGGCCCGATAGTCGACGACGACTCGGCGGGACTGGCCAACGCCGATACGATGCCCGGCGAAAGCCGCTTCAGCTACGGTCTACGCGCCGTGCCCCGCGAACCCCCCGAGTCCGGCAAAGACGAGCCCTAGGCCCCTGCTCAGGGTCCTGCTCATGAAAACGCATCCTCTATCTCCGCCTCGGAAGGCTCGGACCCCTCCGCATCGCCCTCAAGCTCCTCCAGGGTCATAAGCACGTCTCTCGGCTTGGACCCCTGGGAGGGCCCGACCACGCCTTGCTCCTCCAGCATGTCCATAATGCGACCCGCACGGGCAAAGCCAACCTTCAGTTTGCGCTGGAGCATGGAGGTGGAGCCAAGCTGGGACCGCACGACGAGCTCCCTGGCCGTCAGCGTCAACTCGTCGTCCTCGTCATCACTGCTTCCCCGTCCAAGAAGGCCCGACTTGGTATCGGAACCCTTGCTGACCACCCCTTCGACGTAGCTGACGTTGCGCTGCCGCCGGCACCAGCCGACCA
>JAHWKV010000061.1 GCA_019347725.1 Actinomycetota bacterium | reverse complement strand
GTCTGCGGTGACCCTTCGCCGCATAGCGTCCTGCTTGGCCTCGTCCCGACTAAAGATGCGGATCTCACGATACGCGCGCCCACGGAGGTGATCCACCATCGCGTTACCAAAAGAGCCCGTGCCACCGGTAATCAGGACAGTTTTGTTCTCGTAATCCACCTTCACATTTTGTCCGATAAATAAATTGCGAGTGGGATGGCCTAGGGCACCAAAGATGCGGGTAGTCGCACACAGCCCACGGCCAGTTCAAGCTGCTCCACGATCTTGTGGTGATCACCGTCCATCTCGGCCATTAGCTCCAGTTCTCTAAGGCCCGCGTCCACCTGGCGTTCGTCCAATGCGTCGATAGCCGAGCGAGCCTTGAGTATCCCCGGCTGTACCTTTCCGAGCAGCACTTCGTCTGTGTGCCACAGATCTTCGTGCAACTTCTCTCCTTGGCGCAACCCGGTCAGGACGATCTCGATATCACCGGCCCGGCCGTTTGCCAGTAGATCCCGCATGCGCATTGCCAGGTCCATGATCCTCACCGGCTCCCCCATCTCCAAGACGAAGGTTTCGCCACCTTCCGCTATGGCGCCGGCCTGGCAGATCAACGCCGCCGCCTCCTTGACGGTCATGAAATAGCGGGTCGCCCCCTCGTGGGTCACGGTTATGGGGCCGCCGTTGGCTATCTGCTCCGCCATGATCGGTACCACACTGCCCCGGCTGCCCAACACGTTGCCGAACCGCACCGACGAGAACGCGGTGGCCGACCCGTCCGCCAGCGTGGAGAGCACCATTTCCGCCGCTCTTTTTGTCGCCCCCATAACGCTGGTAGGGTTAACGGCTTTGTCGGTGGACACCAGGACGAATTTGTCGGCTCTGCTGTCGCGGGCGGCCTCGGCGAGGTTTCTGGTTCCGGTGACGTTGGTTTTTACCGCCTCAGCAGGGCAGGCTTCCATTACCGACACGTGTTTGTAAGCGGCAGCATGCAGCACCAGGGCCGGTGCGAATTGCCGAAAAACCGCTTCAATTCGTCGTCGGTCCCGTATGTCGGCAAGAATCATGTGCAGCTGCGACCCCTTAGCGCAGGCAACCGGCGCCAGCTTCTCCTTTAACAGGTAAAGGTCTGTCTCGTTGTTGTCGAGCAACAAAAGTTGAGCGGGACGAAAGCGAAGCGCCTGCTGAGCCAGTTCGCTGCCGATGGATCCCGCTGCTCCGCTGACCAAAACAACCTGCCCCTTAAAGATCTTGGAAATCTCCTCAGCGTCCACCTCGACCGGACGCCGGCCTATGAGATCGCCGATGTCGACATCCCTGATATGAGCCGAAGTGGGCTGCTCGCCCATGAGCTCCGGGAGCGTGGGGATGATCTGCGCCTGGGCGCCGGATTCGGCGACCAGGTCCAAGATGGTGCGGACCAGCTTCGACGGTGCGTTGGGCAACGCAATGACTACCTTGTCCACCGACTTGTCGGCCACCACCTTGGGCAGCTCCCCGATAGAGCCTGCTACGGGCAGGCCGTGAATCCTTCTACCGATCTTGGTGGAGTCGTCGTCGACAAAGGCGACCGGGTGCAAACGTGCGTCGGGGTTGCGCAGTGCGTCACGTACAATATGCTCGCCCGCGTCTCCGGCGCCTACGATCAGAACTCGATCAGCGTCCGCCCGCACCGACTTTCCCAGCTTGAAATGGGCCATAAATCTTCGGAACACCCGGGGGGCAACCAATCCAAGGAAAGCCGGCGGCCCCCAGATGAGCGGTATCGACAGCGGCAGCAGCCGCGCATCCTCCAGCAGGTAGTGACCCTGGCTGACGATGAGTACAGTGCCAGCGGTAAGGGTAACTACCTTGGCAATGCGCCAGGCTTCGCCGAGGCTGGTGTACTTGCGCACGATCCGGTACAGGCCCATCAAATGGCCCGATAACAGAACTGCCCCAATGGCGATAGGAACCGTCAGGACGAACGCTTGGTAATAGCCGGCCGGAATCTCGCCCTCGAATCGAAGCAACAAGGCCCACCAGAGAGTCGCCGCCACAATCAACCCGTCGACAACCATGGCGAGTCCTAGGTCTCGACGGCTTCGTCTAACCCGTGCGTTTGAAGTGCTCATACGCTCCTACTGCTCACAACCTTAGCTCTTAAGAGCAGACTCGGGCTCACGGGGCTTGTCTTGTCCGCTACCTCGGCCATTACTGTCTTGTCCGTTCGTGGCAACTCCATACTGGGAATAATAATAGTGGTAATAATAGCCGTAACCCTGGTTAGCTTCTACGGCATTTAGAAGACAGCCGATTACGCGGCCCCCCGCCTTGCGGAGCTGCTCGCCGGCGTGCATGACTTCCCGCTTGGTCGCGGCGCCCGGCCTAACGACGAACAAAACGCCGTCTACCTGCGAGGCTAGGGCGCTGGAATCACCGAGCCCGAGCACCGGTGGAGCGTCCACAACGACGTAGTCCGCGAGATCTCTTAGCTCAACTAGAAGTTGGCCGAACCGCTGTGAAGCAAGGATTTCCGTTGGATTCGGGGGAAGGCCCCCGGCGGCAAGCAGCTTGAGCGTGCGAATCTCCGTGTCCTGCAGGGATTCACATAAATCCGATTTTTGATCCAGCGCAGTGACCAGCCCTTTGGAATTGGAGAGCTCAAAGAGCCGGTGCACGCTCGGCCTTCTTAGATCCGCCGAGACGAGGATCACCTTGCTGCCGCCCTGAGCCAGCGTTGCAGCAAGGTTAGCGGCACAGGTTGACTTGCCGGTACCGGCAAGAACCCCCGTCACCAGAATGGTTTTCAGCGGACGCTCCAGCGCTACGAAACTAAGGTTGGTACGAAGAGTGCGGTAGGCCTCAGCCGCCCCGGAGGCTTTGGTCCCGAACATGGCCAGACCAGCGCGGTTTTGTTGGTCCCACGCCTTTACGAAGGGGATGTATCCAAGGATCGGTGCTCCGACCTTCTCTTCTACCTCTTCCGGGGTCCTGATTTTGTCGTCGAGGGTATCCGCGACCAGCGCTATCCCCACCCCCAGCAAGCCGCCCAGAACCATGGAAATGGCCAAATTGACCGCCTTTTTAGGACGCACCGGCTCCGTCGGAGTCTGTGCCGCAGATATGACGGTCCCGCCACCGCGCAGCAGATCGCCTTCTTCAGGAAGGCTTTGCAGTTGCGCTTCCAGTGCGCCCAACCTGGCCAGTGCACGGTCGCGACCGGCACGTATCGAGGCACCGCTTGCCGAGGCCTCGTCCTCCAGCTCGGACAACCGAGTCTGAACTTCCTCGATGTCCCGATTGATTTGCTCCCTGGCGGCCAGACTTGCGTCGAGCGCTCGGTCTCTACGAAAGTTGACGTACGCGGAGGCGATCGCATTGGCCCACTCGCTGGCGGTATCGGCCTGCTGGTGCTCGATACTCACCTCGACGATCTGGGTGTCGGGAACGAGCCTGACCGCAAGCTGTTCCTCGAGCCGTTCGATCGAAGGAAGGCCCACGTTAACTGCTACCCGCCCCAGAACCGCCTGGCTTTGTATTAGTTCCACCTGGGTTTGCAGACCGAGCGTGGGATCTACCAGGCTTTCCAGCAAGCGCGCAGCGTCATCTGAGGAGGTTGCGGCCGGCTGCACCTCCACCTTGGCCACCGCTTCGTAAATGGGCGTCAAACGCCAGGAAACGAATGCGGTAACGGCGACTACGGCTGCAAATACCGAAATCACCAGCCACCTGCGCTGCTGAAGGATGTTTAGGTAAGCGCGGAGCTCCAATTGGTCCTTCCCGATTTGCCTGCAAGCAACAGTCCAGTGGTGGCCGAGGTCGACCGCAGCCCGTGCTTTATGCGTGAACCTAAATTCTACATCCCAATCATTGGCTGGGAAAGATGATCAGTGGCAAACTCAGACATCCAAGCAGACCACCCCTAAGATGGACGGACCACTAAGTGCGTAGGCCGGAAAAGCTGCGGTCGGGTGCGCGCCGATTAGCCCCGCGCAACCGGCTTTACGAACTCTCTGCGCGAGGGCGCGACATCGCCGCGGGCTTGCTTGGGCTGATCATCTGCGCACCGCTCATCGCCATCCTTTACATACTGGCTCGGCGAGCTCCCGGATCGGCGCTAAGCCAGCAGGTGCATATAGGCAAGAACGGCAAGCGGTTTGCCCTTTTGAGGATACAAAGCCGGCCGACCGGGCTCGGAACCGTTGCGACGCTGTGGAATGTCCTGCGTGGCGACATGTCCCTGGTCGGGCCGCGGCCAACCCCTCTCGAAGTAGCTGAGAACCCCGCGCACTTCGCGCCGGCGGTTCGCCCGGGTATAACCGGACTGCACCAAGTGAGCCGGTATCGAACCCGGCCTCCCAGCAAGAACCCCGAATACGACGCCTTTTACGTCCCCAACCGGACCTTCGCCTTCGATCTTTGGCTGCTGTGGCGCACACTGGCGCTGCTTGCCGCGCACCGTGAGACCAGCCTTCGAATGGCTGCGAGGCTTTGGGAACGCGACCGATCCTGGCGAGACGCCGCTCCAAAACAAGAGCGTGCCATTCCCGGACCGAGCCCGTCTTGGGTTCGGGTTCGGTTCGCCCTGCCGATCGTACTCGCCGGGCTAAGCGTGATGCTTACCGCCGCGGCATGGGCGGGATTATCGGCTCGCAGGGATTTAATCGCGGCACAGAGGAGCTTGACCGAGGCACACCGCGCGGCAACCGGCGTTGAGGTGGACGGCGCCGAGTCCGGGTTGAGTCGGGCCGCCGATCAATTTGATTCCGCTGGAAGCAAGCTCCGATCTTGGCCGATCTTGCCGCTTAGGGCGATCCCGGGGATCAACAACAACATCGAGGTGCCCATCGCAATCGCCGACGCCGGGGAAAATCTGGTCGCAGCCGGAAACGCCGGCATTCAACTGCTGGAGATACTGCCGGTAGACGATGCTGATCGATCGCTGTTCTCCAACGGGGACCTGGACGTCAACAACTTGGCTGCTGCCTCCGAGCCTGCGCAACGCATGAGGAACAATCTACGACATACAAAGAGCCTCATCTCGGCCACCCCCCATCGTTTCCTGGTTCCTACGGTGAGCCGTGCCAGGGCGCGGTCCTTAGAGTTACTGGACGAAGTTCTCCGCCAAGCCGAAGCTGCTGCAGCAGCCACGGAACTGCTGCCAAGCATGTTTGGACTAGGTGAGCGCCGTACTTGGATTCTGGGAGCAGAAAACAACGCCGAGCTGCGCGGCCGCGGCGGTTATCTAGGTTCGTTCGGGCTGCTTACTGCGGAGGACGGACGGGTTCACTTGGGGAATTTCCGTGGCGTAAGCGGTCTGCCGGGGCTGCCCACCGACGCATCGACCCTGGGAACGGACCCGGAGTACGTGCGCCAGTACCTGACCATCGGGGGACTGTCCGCGTGGGCGAACCTGTTGATGAGCCCCGATTTTCCTACCGGCGCGCGGCTTTTTACCACCAGCCTCCAAAGGGTCGCTAACATACCTGCCGACGGCTTGATATCGGTCGACCCGATGGCTCTGTCCTACCTGTTGGAGGTAACCGGACCCGTCGAGATTCCAGAAATCCCCGAACCGATCACCTCCGGCAACGTTGTCGACTGGACGCTCAATCGTTTGTACTTTCAATACGGTGACGACACCGCCGAGCGACGCGAGCAGCTAAGCACCATAGCGGGGGCCGTCTGGGCCAAGATCATTAGCGACACCGACCTGGACACCGGCGCCCTTATTGGTGCGCTCGGCAAAGCCGCCGACGAAAGACACTTAATTCTTTACTCTTCGCGACCGCAGGAACAGGCTCTTTTCGAGAGCTTGGGTCTTGCCGGACAAGTGGTCGCCTCGCAGGACGACTACCTGTTGCTGGTCGGTCAGAACTTCGGACAAAATAAGATGGACTACTACCTGTCGCGCGACATTTCCTACTCAGGTGAACTAGATGCGGACGGCACGTTGACGGCAGCAGCCACCATCACCGTCACCAACCATGCTCCAACGGACGTGGAGTTCCCTCATGACGTAGGCGGTAGCCGCGAAACGTTAAATTTGGAGTCGGGAGAAGCGCTCACTTTGCTTAATCTTTTTATTCCCCAAAGAGCGCAGCTGCAGCAGATGTTGCGCGACGGCAAAGAAGATCCCGCCTTGCAAAACGCCACCGAACTGGGCAAACGCAGACTCGCCACCTACGTGAAGGTTGGACCGGGGGAAACCGAGGAGCTCACCTTTAGCTATCGCCTCCCGTCCGCGTTTCGGGATGGCCGTTACCGCTTGGATGTGCAGAAGCAGTCAACCGTTACACCCGACACCTTGGCGGTCCGGATACAACTCCCGGACGGGCTGAGCGTCACAGCCTCGGATGGATTTACGGACGGAGCTGCGCTCGGTTGCACCGCCGTCTGGTCGGCGACGGGGCCCGGCGTCTGTGGGACCTGGCGGTCCAGCATGCCGGTGGAGCTGATCGCAAGGTAGGTGCCCCCGGCGGCGAGCGTGGCCGAGATC
>JAHWKV010000060.1 GCA_019347725.1 Actinomycetota bacterium | reverse complement strand
GCTGATCATTACCAGCAGGTGGCCGGTCACCAGTGAGTCGCCGCGAGGCTTGCTCTCCTTGTCTAGCACCACAGACCGAATCCCCCAGTTGCCGATGGATGGGCTTTGCGCGGCAACAACCGTTGCGCTGCAACTGTTGCTGGCGTGATGTTATCAAACCGCTTCATGCCGGTGGCTCGACTCCCGCTTCCTGTCGCTGCTGGTCCGCCAGCACTGCCGATAGCAGGCCGTTGACGAACCGGCTCGAGTCTTCGGTTGAGTAGTCTTTCGCCAGCTGTACGGCCTCGTTGATCGACACCGCCGCCGGCACGTCCTGTAGCTTCAGGATCTCGAAGACCGCCATTCTTAGCAGACTACGATCGATGAGCGGCATCCGGTCCAGGGACCAGTCCCGGGCATGGCTTGCGATAACCGTATCCACCTCGTCCAGGTTGTCCACCACCCCATTGACCAGCGTTGCCGCAAACTCGTAGTTCGGCTTTTCCTCGTACCGTTTGAGGATTTCCTCGAACCGGGCCGGTGAAACCTCCCGTTCATACAGGACATCCAGGGCCAAGGTGCGTGCACTGTGCCGGGCGCCCAACTCTAAAGATGTCCGATGCGTCGTGCGTACGGCAAATCCACCTCTAACGAACCCGCGTCACGTAGTTGCCGGTACGGGTATCCACCCGAATAGTCTCTCCCTCATCGAGGAACAGGGGAACCTGAACCACCGCCCCGGTCTCCAAGGTAGCCGGCTTGTTCCCTGCAGAGCTGCGGTCGCCCTGAAGCCCGGGTTCAGTCTCGGCTATAACCAGGTCGACCGTAGCGGGCAGCTCGATGCCAATAGGCACCCCCTGGTACATCTGCACCTCCACGGTCAACTGTTCCTTCATGAAGCCGGCCAGGTCTCCGATGAAATCCCTACCTATGAGCAGCTGTTCGAAGGTTTCGCTGTCCATGAAGATGAAGCCGTCTTCGTCCGCGTACAAAAACTGCATCTCGCGCTTGTCGAGGAGCGCCAGCTGGACTTTCTCGTCCGCTCTGAATGTCTTTTCGAAATGCGATCCGGTCTTTACGTTCCTGAGCTTGGTCTTGACCATTGCTCCGCCCTTACCCGGCTTGTGGTGCTGGTAGGTGACTATCGTGTACAGATCACCGTCCAGTTCCAGGGTCTGGCCCGGCCTCATGTCGTTGGTAGAGATCATCTGCTTCCTTTCCCCTGCGGGGCCCGTCCCCGCAATCCCCCGGGGCAAATTAACCGGCGGCAGCTTCCGGACGAAGCTCTGGGCCTATCGGGTGGTGACGACCCGGCTGCTTCACACAACTATAAGCTCCCGCGGCGCCCTGGATAGCACGTCCAAACCATCCGGGGTCACTGCCGCGAGGTCCTCGATGCGGATCCCGCCCCACCCCTCGAAGTACGCTCCGGGCTCCACGGTTATCACGTGGCCGGGCTCCAGGGGCTCCTTCCGGTCGATCTTCAGACTGGGTGCCTCATGGATTTGCAAACCGACGCCGTGGCCAACACCGTGCATAAAGGCTTCGGCGTAACCCGCATCCTCCACCACCCGGCGGGCCGCCCGATCCACGTCCCCACAAGGCACGCCCGGCGACGCCGTCGCCAGGCCTGCGCTTTGGGCGGCCAGAACCGTTTCGTAAACCTCACGGTGACGGTCATCGAGTGGGCCCACGACCAGCGTACGAGTCATGTCGGAGCAGTAACCGTCGACGATGCAGCCGAAGTCGAACAAGACAAACCCGCCCGACTCCACCGCCCGGTCGGTCGGCTGCGCGTGAGGCAGAGCGCTGTTCTCGGCAGCCGCCACTATCGGGTCGAACGACATACCCTCCGATCCCTCCGACCGCAAAAAGAACTCTAGATCCAGCGCCAGCTCTCGCTCGGTGACCCCGGGCTTGACCTTCTTACGGATGTAATCGAAGCCCGCATCGCCCAGTTCTGCCGCACGGCGGATGGAGGCGATCTCGTCGGCGTCTTTGACTTCGCGCAGCTCTTCTATCCATCCTGCGGCCGGCACCGCCTCCGCGCCCACCAGGTACGTCATCACCTTGTCGAGCCCCGGGGGCGCCTCCCAGGACGGTCCCCGGCTCGCTACCGTTACATCGGTCGACTCGTAAGCCACCCGGCGCAGCTTCTGGCCTTTGACGATACTGGACAGCGCATCGGAAACCTCGGCGTGCGATACGCAGATATTGACCTCCGAGCCGGAGACCTGGCGGGCGGCCTGCACCGCATAGCGGCCATCGCTGTAAAAGCGCGCTGAGTTTGGGGTGATCAACAGATATGCGTTGGTGCCCGTGAAGCCGGTGAGGTACCTGATATTGATCATATTGGTGACCAGCAAGGCATCGACCATCTCCGCCGCAAGGCGCCTGCGCACTCCGTCCAAGCGGCTGTCAATGCTCATGACGACGATCCCGATGCGAGCATAGAAGCCAGTGCATCGATCGCTGCCTGGTACCCCCTGTAACCCAAGCCGCAGATCACGCCGGCGCACACTGCGGAGATCATTGAGTGGGAACGAAAGTCCTCGCGGCCGAAGATATTCGATAAGTGCACTTCTATGACCGGCCGCTCACAGGCCACGATGGCGTCGCGCACCGCGATGGAGTAGTGAGTGAAGGCGGCAGCGTTTAGAACCACGCCGTCCGCGCTGGTGCGGGCCTCCTGCAGCCAGTCCACCAGTTCGCCCTCATAGTTCGTCTGGCGAAAATCAACGTCATGCCCGAGGGCCTGCGCCCGATTGGTGCACAGGTCCTCTAGGTCGCCCAGCGTGCCGGCGCCGTAAACGTCCTGCTCCCGGGAACCCAGCAGGTTCAGGTTGGGCCCGTTCAACACGAAAATCGTCATGGCGCCAACACCTTATCTACTGCAGCGTCGATGTGCGTGGACGTCACGTCGGAGCGCACCACCGGGTTCTGCAAGCCTTCCAGCAACACCCAGCGCTGTGCACCCAAGAACTTCTTGTCCATTGCCCAAGCGCCGGCCACCTGCGCGGGATCGAACCTGGCCCGCACGGGCAAACCCACCTGTTCAAAGGCCGCTCTATGCTCTTCGACCTCCTCCGGCTCAAGCAAACCCATCTCCAAGGCAAGGTTCGCCGCAAACATCATCCCTACCGAGATGGCCTCCCCATGCAGCCACCCCTCGTACCCACCGGCAACCTCCAGAGCGTGGCCGAACGTGTGGCCGTAGTTGAGCATTATCCGTCCCGACCGGTCCGACTCGTCCACGGACACCACTCGCGCCTTGATTCCGGCGCACGCGGCAACCAGATCCTCCAGGACGTCCCGGTCGCAGGCCTCGATTCTGTCCATGCGTTCGGCGATGGTCTTTAGGATCCACGGCTCGTAGCACAGCCCGTACTTGACCACCTCGGCCATACCCGAGCGAAACTGCCGGGCCGGCAGGCTGACCAGCGTGTCCACGTCGGCCAGCACCACCGTGGGCTGATAGAAGGTACCGACCAGATTCTTGCCCGCCGGCAAGTTCACGCCGGTCTTACCCCCGATGGCCGCATCCACCTGCCCCAGCAAGGTGGTCGATACGTGCGCAACCGCTATACCCCGCTGATAGACGGAGGCCAAAAAACCGCCTAGATCCGAAGCTACGCCGCCGCCGAAGCTGACCAGCAGGTCGTTGCGCCGTACTTTGAGCTCGGCCATACGCTCGAGCAGCTGCCCGGCCACCTGCCATGACTTGGCCGTCTCGGAAGACGGTATCGTCAATAGGTGCACGTCGCCAAGAGCCGACAAAGAAGCCCGCAGGCGCTTGCCGTACAGCTCATCGACCGACTCGTCGGCAATGAGCACGATGGCGGAGTAACCTCCTTCGGGGACCAGCCTGGACACCGAGTCGATCAGTCCGGTCCCGACGAGGATCTCGTAGGAGCGCTCCCCCAGCGGGACCTTTACTCTTCTCAAGACTCCTCTTCCGGTTCGGACTTAAGCGAGAACTCCACCCGGGGACCCGACACCGAGTCCCAAATCTTAGCCAGTTTGTCCACCACGTCATCTGGGGCGCCATCGGCGTCCACTACATGGTCCGCCGCCTTGACGTATAGGCCGTGGCGCTGGGCGATCAGCTTCTCGAGCTGATCGCCCAGCTCGGTGCCTTCCAGCAACGGCCGGTCCGATGCGTCGCCCACTCTTTCGGCCGCCACCTCCGGACTGGCCTTTAAGTACACGATGTCGCCGGCAGAGCGCAATCGCTCGACATTCTCTGGATCCAATACCACGCCCCCTCCACAAGCTATTACCGCCCCCGCGACGGCCGCGGCCTCGGCAACCGCTTCGGATTCCTTGGCCCGAAACCCGGATTCGCCTTCCTCCGCAAATATTTGCCTCACGCTGCGACCGTGCTTGTTCTCCACCAGCGCATCGGTATCCACCAGAGGGCGGCCTAGCGCCTCGGCAAGTCTTCTTCCAATCTCACTTTTGCCGGCGCCGCTGGGTCCGATCAGAACCAGCGCAGGCCGTCTGGCTGCCGGCTCAACGCCCATCTATCCGGGCCTGGTAAGCCTCCATTGCCTTGCGGATATCGCCTAGGTTGTCGCCGCCGAACTTCTCCAGAACCTCGTTGGCGAGCACCAAAGCGACCATCGACTCACCCACAACGCCTGCTGCGGGGACCGAGCATACGTCGGTCCGCTCCTTAAATGCGGTAACTGAGTCCTTAGTTTTCACATCGACCGTGCGCAGAGGCTGTCTCAGGGTGGACAAGGGTTTCATAGCCGCCCGCACCCGCAGTGCCCCTCCCATAGATACTCCGCCTTCCGTCCCGCCGGCTCGATCGGTCCTTCGGGTGAACCGGCCGGCATCGTAGAAAATCTCATCGTGCGACTCCGATCCGCGCTTGCGGGCGTTGGCAAATCCGTCGCCGACCTCCACCCCTTTGATCGCCTGAATAGACATCACGGCCTGGGCCAGACGAGCGTCCAGCCGCCGGTCGCCGTGGACGTAGGAACCCAGGCCCACCGGAAGGCCGTAGGCGATGACCTCGAAGATGCCGCCGAGCGAGTCCCGTTCTTGCGTGGCCGCTTCAATCTCCTCGACCATGCGCTTTTCGCCTTCGGGATCGAAGCAACGCACCTGGGAAGCGTCGATCGCCTCGAGATCGCCCGGTCCCGGACGCGCCTCCTCGGACGCCTGCGCGGAGCCAATGACCACTACATGGCTGATGACCGTGATATCCAGCTGCGCCAAAAACTGCTTGGCCAGGGCGCCGGCGCCCACCCTGGCAGCGGTCTCCCGGGCGGAGGAGCGCTCCAGGACGTTCCGGGAGTCGTCCAGGTCGTATTTGAGCATCCCCACCAGATCCGCGTGTCCGGGCCGTGGCTTGGTCAGCACGTTGCCGGCCGGCGCCCCCTCCGGCGACATGACCCTTTCCCACTTGGACCACTCGGAGTTGCGGATGACCAGACTGATTGGGCTGGCCAGGCTCTTGCCGAACCGGACACCCGACAGCAGCTCGAGAGCGTCCTTCTCGATCTTCATGCGAGGGCCGCGCCCGTATCCCAGACGCCGGCGGGCCAGCTCCTCGGAGACAAACTTGCTGTTAATGGGCACACCGGAGGGCATTCCCTCCAGGATTACGGTGAGTGCCGGCCCATGGCTTTCGCCGGCGGTAAGGTACCTGAGCATGGCTAAAGACTACTCGACGGCACTAGAAATTCGTCGGTCGCTTTTGCCGGCATGGCCTCTAAACGCTGATCAGCGCCGCCGGCGACCCCAAGAACAGCACCAAGAACCCGCCCAGCGCTATGGAGGGGCCGAACGGGACCGTGTCCTTGCGGCCTTTTTTACGCAGGGCAATCAGAGCCAGCCCCACCACCGCTCCGATGACGAAGCCCAAAATCGCCCCCACCAGAACATGGGCCAGGCTGAACCAGGCCAGATGCAGGCCCATATAGGCGGCCAGCTTCACGTCGCCCATCCCCATGCTCCCCGGTACCGCGATCCCGAGAAGGAACAAGGGCGTCGCGTAGCCCACCGCTCCTATGGCCAGCTGGGGAACCACATGTAGGCGCCCCTCCAGCACCGCGGCCAGCAGAACCAAAACGACGCCGGCCGCCGACATGGGAGCCATGACCTTGTTGGGAATCCGCCGCTCGTCCAGATCCACCGCCGAAACCGTGATCAAGGTGAACGCGTAGAGCAAAAGCGCCGGCAGAATCCACTGCAGGCCGACGCGCGCCCCCAGCGCCGCCCAAGCTACGCCGGACGCAACTTCGACCAGCGGGTCGCGCACCCGTATCGCACAACCGCAGCCCCCGCGCTTGCCGCCGCCGGCAACGTAGGAGAAAACCGGAATGCGCGTGCGCCACGGCGCGGCTTCGCCGCAGGAGGGGCACAGGAATCCTCCCGAAAAAAGCGCCACCCGGGCGCTGTCACGGTGCACCACTACGGTTACGAAAGCTCCGGCAACCAGTCCGGCTACAAACAGGGCAGTAATCAGCACAAGACTGGTTTCGA
>JAHWKV010000005.1 GCA_019347725.1 Actinomycetota bacterium | reverse complement strand
TTGGGTGTCGACTCCATAGCACGGGGCGGGTACCATTTTATTGATGGCAATGCCCGAAGCGCCGACCGAGATAGAACAGCCGACAGGGTCGGAGGTTCCCGATCCCGCCCTGCCCTGGCTGGTCAGAGTGTGGAACGACCCCATCAACCTCATGTCGTACGTGGCATTCGTGTTCCAGAAGCTCTTCGGGTTCAGCGCCGAGAAAGCCAACCGTCTGATGTTGCAGGTGCACAACGAGGGAAGGTCCATCGTCTCCAGCGGACCCCGGGAGAAGGCCGAGTTCGATACCGCCCGGCTGCATGCCCACGGCTTGTGGGCCACCATGCAATGGGACGGCTAGTGGCGTTCGCAGAGCCCCGTGTGGTGCGCAGGGGGGCCGACGACTATGAGCTGGACATTCCCGCCGATCATCGGGAAATTCTGCGCGGGCTACCGGGTCAGTTGCGTGAGGTTTTGGACTCGGGACACTCGGCGACCCGGCGGCTGTTTCCCGATGCCTATCCCGACGATCCCAAGATGTCGGCGGAGTTTGATGACATGGTCCGTGAGGAGTTGATCGCCGAGCGCAAGCAGTCGCTGGAGGTGATGGAGCAGACCATCGATGCCAAGCGAGTGGACGGTGAGCAGCTATCCGCCTGGTTGGGCAGCATCAACGATCTCCGGCTTTTTCTGGGGACCAACCTCGACATCACTGAAGAGAGTTACGAAAGACCCCTCGACGAGTACGGCCACAGTTCGCAGGCCATGGCTGTCTACATGTATCTGGGCTGGCTGCAGGAGATGGTCGTAAGGGCGCTGGCAGCCGATTTGCCGCGTACCGGTGAGGGCGACGACTGAGCGCAAGGCACGAGGCCCTAATAGATGTGCAGGGCCGCCATCCACACTATGCCCAGTAGGAGTCCCACCAGGTTGGTCGATAACCCCGAGTTGCTGCGCCGTATGGTGATCGCGGCCACGTAGCCGAACGCACCTGCGGCAAGCGCCATGGCCGGCCCAAGCTGGCTGAGCTCCAGCCCGGGTAAGGCAAGGCGGGCGGTGATAAAGCCAACAGCCACCAGAACCAGTGCTATAGCGACGCGCACTGCGGTGAGGCGGCCGGTCTCTTTGGCCTGGGAAGCGAAGGCGCTGAGGGCGCTTGCCTCGGGAATCAAGTGCATGATCAGCACCACCGTCATTAGTATTCCCACGGTGGCACCGGCTTCGTAGCCGGCGCCGGCGGCCATGCCCTCAAGTAGGGAGTGCATCCAGATGCCGATGGCCCCCAACCAGGCAAGCCTGCGCCCCTCGGCCAATTGCAGCCGTCTTCCGGCGAGCGCCATGGCGGCCAGTCCGGCGAGCGCCCACACGGCCGCGTACCAGCCCAAGGACGCGGATGCGGCCGGAAGGAGATCGAAGACTATAGCGCCGAGAAATATCCCGGCAGCGAGCGGCAACAGCCACCCGGCGCGGGACAGGTGCCCGCCGGAGGCGACCTTCGAGCTTGATTTTGGTCGCCGCAGCAGTTGAGTTTGCTCACCGCACAACGGAGACCTCCCTGGGGTTGCTTACCGTGGTTTTGGGCTCATGAGCGGACGCGACGGTTACCAGAAGGGACCGAAGCTTCTCGCGGTCGGCGGGGCTTAGCGGCGCGAGCAGTTCGTCGGAGAAGTCATCAACACTGGCTTGAGCAGCCTTAAGAAGCTTCCCGCCCTTGTCGGTGAGGCTCACCGCGTACCGCCTACGGTCATCGGAGCGTCTCTGGCGCTGAGCCAGCCCGCTGCGTTCGCATTCGTCGATGACGTGGACCAGGGAGCTGGTGTCGATGCCCAACCGTCCGGACAGGTCGGCCTGTGACAGTCCCTGATGAAGAGCGAGAATTTTGAGGACCACGAACTGCCGCGGGGTCAGATCAAACGATGACAGCGTGTCTGCCAGCCGCGCGCGCGTTACAGCCCCCAGTCTGGACAGCAAGAAAACCAGGTCTTCCTCCGAGGAATACGGTACAGATATTGAACGACCATCGGTGTTCATGATGGTACCAATTGTATCAGCGCAAAATGATTTGTGCTACAAATGATTGGCTCATACCGGAATCGACGGCGATCCGTCGAGGGAGTTAATCGCCGGCGACCGGCTGTGGTGAGGGCACGCCTCCGGCACCCCAGTGTTTGCGCATCGGCTGATGTGGATGTGCACCGGCTCCCCAGCAGATGCTCAGCGCCAGCACAAAACAGACCATCTGGAACCCCAGAACCCACCCCAACGCCGCCTCCTGTCCGGCGGCCCAGGACTCCAGAGCGGTCCCTAAGGCCCACAGCTCGGCCATCACGACACAGCTCGCGAGCACGATGCGTCGGTTGAGGCTGGTTATGGCTCCCCGCCGCTCGGCACTTACTGACTCGCTTTTGTAGGCTGTGCGCAGTGTCGTTGAACTCATGCCTGTCATAGTGGCCCCTGCAGGTTGCGCCGCAGTTTCATCGATGTTGCAGATAGGTAACGGTTGGCTTAGTGCTCCGTTCCCGTCGCGTATATTCCGTCCGGTCGCTCCTCCAGCTCTACCTTCGGCAGCGCTCGCGTAGGCGGACCGGCCATGACCTCGCCGGTGCGCTGATCGAAGAAGCCGTCGTGGCATGGACATTCGAGCACGCCGTGCTCCTTTCGCCACAAGACGGCGCAGGCCAGGTGAGGGCATACGGTCGAGAAGCCGGCCAGTTTGCCGTCCTCCAAGCGGTAGGCGATGGCGGGGTCGTCGGCGCCGGGATAGGCGAAGTCGACCATCTCGCCGGGGTCGATCCCTCCGGCGATCTTTACGGCTGCGGCCTCGCCGCTGCCGTGACGGCGGAACAAACCACCGGCCAGACCGGTGGTGCCGAGCATCAGCCCGCCGGAGGCGACCACCAGCATTCGCAGATAGTCACGTCGCGAGATGAGTTTCCTCTCGGTGAGTTGCTGAGCCCGGTCTGGGCGTGACCCCGGGTTCATTCTCTGGAATCCGGTTCTCGGGAGTAACCGCCGGGGATGCGGTCCAGGTTCTTGCCTGCGGGCGCCACCATCGCGTTGTTCGTCCTAACCGTTTCGTCGCCAAACCCGAAGATGTCCACGGCTTGGACCCCCGGCCGTTTTTGCATCAGCTCGGCTTGGGTGCCGAAGAACAACGCGTCGGTCGGGCACACGGAAGCGCACATCGGCAGCTTGCCCTGTGAGGTGCGGTCGTAGCACATGTCGCACTTGGACTGGAGCATCTCGACGAGGTCGAGTTTGGGCACGCCGAACGGGCAGGCATGTACGCAGTTGCCGCACCCGATGCACAATTCTTCGGAGGCGGAGCCCACTATTCCCTGCTCGTCGATGGGGATTGCGTCCGTCGGGCATACCTGTGCACACGGAGCGACCGGATCCGAGCAGTGCATACAAACGGTGGGCGCCGCCGCGGTTGAGTTGCCGGGATCCGGATAGTCCAGATGGATCATGGACTTGCCAGGGTGGGAGTCGCATTCGCGGCATGCCGCCACGCACGCCTGGCAACCTATGCAACGGCCAGGGTCTATGAACAGCGCTTTTTTGGTCATCCTCTTCCCGTTCCCCGGCCCTGCGGGGCCGACGGTTGTCGATCGGTCATTCGGCTGAAGTCGTAGGACTGTCCTCCCGGCGGTACCGGTGGGGGCATGGTTTCGTCCATTGCTACACCCGGCTCGATGCGGCAGGCGCAGACTTTGAACTCGGGGATCAGCGAGGTGGGGTCCAGCGCGTCGACCGTCATGAGGTTGGCGGCTACCGGCGTTGCCCAGTGGTACGGGATGAAAACCGTGTCCCTGCGGATCGATGCCACGACCAGGGCGGGATAGGTGGCCGATCCCCGCCGGCTGACTATCCTGACCGGATCGCCGTTGGAGTAGCCCAGATCCGGGTGTACTTCGATCCACGGGCTCGGAGTCTGCTGGACCAGGGCGTCTATCCGCCGGGTTTGGTTGCCGGACAGGTAGTGGGCAACGGTTCGTCCGGTGGTCAGCCGCAGTGGGAACTCATCGTCGACCTCCTCGGCCGGATGCTGCCAGTCGATGGCGTGGAAGCGGGCCAGGCCGTCGGGGTGAGCAAAGCTCTGTTCGAACAGGCGAGGTGTCCCTGGGTGATCCTCGCTGGGGCAGGGCCAAAAGATTCCCCCGCTCTGCTCTATCCGCTCGTAGGTCATCCCTGAGTAGTCGGCAAGGCCGCCGGCCGAGGCGACCCGCAGCTCCTCGAAAATTTCGCGGGCGGAGCCGAACCCGAACTTGTCGGCATGCCGGCCCAGGCGCCGGGCTATCTCGCACACGATCCACCAGTCCGGCTTGGCCTCACCGGGCGGTTCTGCCGCTTTGTTGTATTTGATTACCCGGCCCTCGGCGTTGGTGGATACACCCTCGTCCTCCGCCCAGCAGGTGCTGGGCAGGACGACGTCGGCCCTCACGCAGGTCTCGGAGAGGAAAAAGTCGATCTGGCAGTGAAATTCCAGCGAGTCGTATCCGCGGGCGATCCGGTCGGTGTTGGGCATCGACACCAAGGGGTTGTTGCAGATGCCTAGCCACCCGGCGATCTCGCCCCGTTCGGCCTGATGCACCATCTCTACGGCCGAGGTGCCTTTGTGCGGCAGCTCCTCGTCGGTGATGCCCCAGGCCCGGCAGATGTGCGCGCGAGCCTCAGGGTCCTCGATCATGCGCTGGCCGGGGAGCTGGTCGGACTTCTGGCCATGCTCGCGTCCTCCCTGGCCGTTGCCCTGGCCCGTGATCGTGCCGTAGCCCTTGCCCGGCCGTCCGATCTGCCCGGTGGCCAGCACCAGGTTGATAACGGTTAGGCAGTTGTTCACGCCTTGCGTGTGATGCTCGATACCGCGGGCATGAAAAGCCATCGCCTTGTCCGCGCGTCCCCAAGTCAGCGCCACCTGTTCGATCAGAGCCGGATCCACCCCGCAGATCTTCCCGGCGCGCTCGGGCGGATACTCGCGAACCTTCTCCCGCAGCTGCCCCCACCCGATGGTTCGAGCGGCGATGAACTCCTCGTCGACCAGCCCTTCCCGCTCGATGACGTGTAGCACGGCGTTGCAGAAGGCAGCATCGGTACCGGGGCGCAGCGGAACGTGGATGTCGGCGGTACGGGCGATGGGGGTCTCGCGAGGGTCCACGGTGATTAGTTTGGCGCCCCGGTCCCGGGCGCCCCAGAAGTACTGGGTGGCAACCGGAAAGCACTCGCCGACGTTGGCGCCGAGCAGCATGATGACGTCGGTCTCGAGCATGTCGGACCAGGGGTTGGCCGCCCGGTCCACTCCAAAGGCTTTCTTGTTGGCCCCGGCGGCGGAAACCATGCACAACCGGCCGTTGTAGTCGACATGCTTGGTACCCAGCGCCACACGGGCGAACTTGCCCATCAGGTAGCACTTTTCGGTCGTCAAGCTGGAGCCTGAGTAAACGGCAAACGCGTCCGCCCCGTACTTGGCTTGAATCGTTTGGATCTCCGAGACGACGCGATCGAAGGCGGCGTCCCAGCTGACCGGCCGGAGCGGCTGGTCCCGCCGATCGCGCATAAGCGGAGTCGTCAGGCGGTCCGTGTGATTGACCTGCTGATAGGCGGTTACTCCCTTGGGGCACAGCTTCATCTTGTTGATGTCGTGGTCGCGGGGCTCTACGCCGAACACCTTGCCGTCGCCCGATACGCGTAGGTACATACCGCACTGGACTCCGCAGTAGCAGCAGTGGGTCTCGACCAGGCGCTCTTCGCGGGGCCGAGGCTTAGTGCGGGCCCGGCTGCGCTCCTTTCTAAAGGAGCCGATCCCGGGCGCCATGACCGGTAGAGCCCTTCTCATCGATAGCCTTCCTTTACATGGTTCCGGTAGGCCGCGCCCCGCTCCAGCCTCTTGCAGCTGGGGCAGGTTTCTACCCAGTCGCCAAAGCCAAGACCGAGCTCGCCCATGGTCTGTTTCAGGTCGTCGAGAAAGATGGTTCCTTCAACGGGTTCGCCGCACCTAACGCACTGTGCAACCCCGCCTTTTTGTACGCCGAGCTCTTTGTGGAGGCCCACCCCGGCCATGGCGGGCCTCTGGAGCGTGTGAAAGAACTTTCCGAAGGGTATCCACACCAGGGTCAACACCACCGTGCACATATGGACGAAGGCCAAAGGTTGATACCAGGCTCCTTCCATGAAGACGCTGGAGACCGTGAGTGCCAGTCCCGTCACCGAGATGGCCATCAGCGCGAGTAACGGCATCAGGTCTCTGCCGAGCTGCGTCAGGCTGTTTCCTCTGGTGGACCACCGGTGCCACAGGAAGTAAGCACCCCCGCTCAGGATGAGCAGCGAGGCCAGGTCCAGGGCGTGGAAGGTTAGCCACCCTAGCAGGCTCAGTGCGTCCAGATGGGCTGCGCGGACTCCCATCATGTAGACGTAGTAGCCGCTGCCGGTGCCCGGCACGGCCCGAAAGTGAATCCACCCGAAGGTGAGGGGGAAAGTGATCAGGGTCGCCAGAATCACGCCCCAGAACAGGCCCTGATGGGCGAGCCAGCGGGGGCGGGATCGCTTGGCGATGAACCGCTGCAGCAGGACGGTCGAGGTAACCTCCCTGGCGCTAGCAGTGAGGGTTCCGTCTCCCAGGGGGCGCGGCAACAGGGCTTTGCGGCTTTTGGATAGGTAGCGCCGGGCGGCCGGGCTGCGTGACCAGGTCACCAGCCGGTAGGTTGCCCCGAACGCCAAAAATAGGGTTGCCAGCGTGTAGCCGACCAAGGCTGCGTCGAAATGCAGCAGGTTGGCGCTACCGGAATAGATGGCCAGCGCCAAGACGGCTGTGGCGATCAGTCCGGCGGCGGCGGCAGATGGATCCCAGGTCGGCCGGGCCCCGCCGGGGTCCGGCGGGAGGATGGAGTAGTCCAGCGGCTGGTCGTTCATGCAAGCAGCGTTGCAGCGCCAAATTACGGCGAAGTTTCTGGGCGGTTCCCTTCAGGTTAATTGTTGGGAAACCGTCGGCGCCGGGGCCTTACGTGACCTTCGGAAGGGGTGGCCGCCCTGTAATCTCGACGAATGGGTTCGGGGCGTGGGATCCGATGACCAAGGTGCATGGAGTTCTCCTAACAGGAGGTTCCTCGGCGCGCATGGGTACGCCCAAAGCTTTGCTGGAAATCTCCGGGGAAACACTGGCTAAAAGAGTCTCCCGTGCTCTGGGCGCCGTGGCGGACCCGGTGGTTGCCGTTGGGATAGACGCACGGCTCGGCCTGGAACAAGTCGACGACCCTCAACGAGGACCCCTGTGGGCCTTGCGGGCCGGTTGGGACCGTCTAGAGGAGATGGGCTGCAGGGGACCTGTGCTGCTAATGGGTTGCGACCTGCCGCTGGTCAACGCCGGCTTGCTCACTTTGCTGGTCGAGCGACTCGACGGTTACGGCGCTGCCGTGCCGGTTGTTCAGGGGCGACCGCAACCGGTGGCGGCATGCTACGGACCGGGCGCGGGTGAGGTGGTAAAGAATATGCGGTCCCGGTCGGGCCCGGGTGCGCGCCCGGAGTCTATGGCAGATATGCTCAGCCGGATCTCCGTAAATCTTGTGCCCCCTAACGCATGGCATGTCGTAGCACCCGGCTACGCCCTGTTGGACGTGAACACGCCCGGCGAGCTGGAGCAAGCCAGGAGGTTGGCGGGGAGCCCCGGCAGATGACTCCAATGGTTCCGGTAGACGAGTACAGCCGCAGGATCCTCGACTCGGTTCACACTCTCCCGGCTTGCACGGTCCTCCTGGGTGAGGCGCTGGGTCGGGTTGCCGCGCAAGACGTGCACTGCCATCTCGATCTTCCTCCCTTCGATACGGCGGCCATGGATGGTTTTGCGGTCCGTTCCCGAGACGTTGCTGGCGCATCTGAGCACACCCCTGCCCGCTTGCGGGTGGTTGGTGAGGTGCGGATGGGCCGGGTGAGTGACCGGCGTTTGGGGAAGGGTCAGGCGATGGCGGTGCCTACCGGGAGTCAGGTTCCGCCGGGGGCGGACGCTGTGGTTCCAATTGAGCAATGTGTGGTCGCAAACTCGATGCTGAGCGTGCACGAACCCATCGGCCAAGGCAAGCACGTACGTTTGGCCGGCGAAGATCTCACCAGCGGCGAGCTGATTGTTGCGACCGGGAACCGCCTGCGCGCGATGGATATGGCAGCGCTGGCCAGCGCAGGAGCCGGTACGGCAGAAGTCGTGGCAGTACCCGCGGTAGGGATAATTTCTACCGGGGACGAGCTGGTCTCGCCGGGGGAGGATCTGCGGTTGGGGCAGATCTTCGATTCGAACTCCTACCTGTTGCGTGCGCTTACGGCGGAACTTGGGGCTCGTCCTGTGGACTGCGGACTCGTTCGGGACGATCCGCAGGGTTTGCTGGCGGCCCTGCAAAAGGCGTCCGAACAGGTGGACCTGCTGGTTTGCTCCGGCGGCGTGTCGGCCGGATTGAACGATCCGGTGCGGCGCGCCGTCGCCGAGGGTCTGCAAGCAGAGTGTGTGAGCGTGGCTATGAAGCCGGGTCGTCCGCAGGCCTTTGGCGACGTAGCCGGCACCCCGTTCATTGCTCTGCCCGGCAATCCGGCGTCGGTTCTGGTCTCTTTTGAGGTCTTTGTCCGCCCCGCGCTGCACAAGATGATGGGCCTTGCTTACCAAGTCGAGTACACCCACGCAGTGGTCGAAGAGGCTTTGCGCGGGGCCGAGGAGCGGGTCTGTTACGTTCCCATGCGGCTGCGGCCGACTGCGGGCGGCTGGATTGCCTCACCGGAACGGGCGGTAAGCCGCAGCCGGCGCGAATCGCTGAGCGCGGTACGAGGCTTGGTCAGGCTGCTGCCCGGTGCGTCCTTAAACCCAGGAGACTGCGCCGAGATTCTTGTGCTGGATACGTGGCCTTAACCGCCCGATAACCCGATCGACTCACACATTTATCCGTTTGCAAAGCAGCCCGCAATCTACCCGCAACAAACGACCGCAAACCTGGCTTAAGAGCAAATTTGCTCGATTGCGACTACTAGCCGGGAGGGTCGATGAACAATGCACCGGACGGGCTCGGCGTACGGCGCCGGGAGGAGAGCGGCCGCGCTCGTATACGGAGCATTTGGTCGTTCAGGGGCCGTTACCGCACGCTGCATCTGACGTGGTTCGCCTTCTTCTTGAGTTTTGTGGTCTGGTTCAACTTTGCTCCTTTCGCCAACACGGTTGGCGAGGAATTCAGCCTGAGCGGGGCGCAGTTGACCACGCTGGCGCTGTGTAACGTGGCGCTTACGGTTCCGGGACGCGTCTTTATCGGCATGCTCTTGGACCGGCTTGGTCCACGGCGCGTGTTTGCCGGAATCCTGATCTACAGCGTCGTTCCATCCACCGTGTTTGCTCTGGCCACGTCCTATCCGATGCTGGTCGTCAGCAGGCTGGCTCTGAGCGTCGTGGGCGCCGGCTTTGTCGTAGGGATCCGTATGGTTTCCGAGTGGTTTCCCCCCAAGGAAGTCGGGACCGCAGAGGGAGTGTACGGGGGCTGGGGCAACTTTGGATCGGCAGCAGCGGCGCTGACTCTGCCGACGGTCGCCGCGATCGCGGGTGGACCACAGGGATGGCGATGGGCCATAGCCTCCACCGGCGTGCTTGCCGCCGCGTACGGTGTGTTCTACCTAAGAGCCGTCGCCGATACGCCCGCCGGGCGGCCGTACACAAAGTCGCGGCGGGCCGGGGCTCTCGAGGTGACGAGCCGTTCCGGGGTTTGGGCGCTCGCCGCCTTGACGGTGCCTCTGGCAATGATTCTGGGGTTCATCGCGTGGCGGGTCTGGCTGGTCGGCGCTATCTCGGTTTCGATTATGTGGTTGGTTATCTCCCTCAGCGCGGTGCTGATGGCCGTCCAGCTGCATTTGGTGTTCAGCGTGAACCGCCCGGCGCTGCGGAATCAATATTGGGAGGAGGACCGGTACCCGTTCAGGTCGGTCGCGATCCTATCGTTTTGCTATTTCTGTACATTCGGATCCGAGCTGGCGATCGTATCCATGCTGCCGGCGTTTTTCGCCGACACCTGGGGTCTGGGTCCGGCTGTGGCCGGCGCGACGGCCGCCGGGTTTGCATTTATGAACCTGGTTGCCCGGCCGGCGGGCGGGCTGATGTCCGATCTACTCGGCAGCCGCCGGCGTACGCTGCGTACGCTGTTGCTCGGCCTTGCCGCCGGCTACGGCACCCTGTATCTGCTCGGCCCCGGGTGGCCGGTGCCGCTCGCCGTTGCAGCCACCATGCTCTGCTCGGCCTTTGTGCAGTCGGGGGAGGGCGCCGTCTACGCGATTGTGCCGCTGGTCAAAAAGCGGGTAAGTGGTCAGATCGCAGGGATAGTCGGCGCATACGGCATCGTTGGAGCCGTTGTATTTCTCACGATCTTGCTGATCGCGCCTGCGCAGACGTTTTTCCTGGCGATTGGAGCTGCTTCGATCCTGGCCAACGTAGCTTGCCGCTGGTTGCCTGAGCCGAAGGACAGCTTTGGAGAGGAGCTCCTGCAGGACACGTCCGAGTCGGTCCTCGTGGGGGCCGGGGCTGACGGGTAGAGGGAGTGACGACCGTGGGCCGGAGGTAGTAAGCACCGGCTAGGCCCATCAGGAGGTCGTCTTGCGGAGAAGCTCCTCCAGCTTCAGCGTTTCCTGCACCGTGACGATGCCGACGAAGTTGTTGCCGTCCAGCACCGGAATGCTGTCCACGCCGGCCTCGGCCATGGCCAGCATGGCGTCACGCAACAGCCAGCGGACGCGTGCCACCGGCTTGCCGTCGGGAACTACGTCTCTCATGGTTTGTTCCGACTGCTGGTCGTGCGGCAGCTTGCGCAGGTCGTCGATTTCAATTACCCCTACGTATTGACCGTCCTGTTCCACAACCGGGAAGATGCTGCCCTTGCCGGACAGCGGGCTGTCGAGAAACTCCGCTATGGTCATCTCCGGGGAGATCCGGGTGACGTTCTTGTCCAGTGCCGCAGATACCGGCAGGTCGAACCGCCTCTCCAGGTGCCCGCCCTTGGTGGCCCGCTGGTAGGCGGAGGCGGAGTACGGCCCCATGAACAGCTGGGCCACGACGGACGCGATTAGCCCCGGAATGATGAACCCGGGCCGGCCCGTCGTCTCTGCTACGAACATAACGCCCGCAAGCGGCACGCGGTATCCGGCACTAAGAAACGCGGCCGCTCCCACCAAAGGAAGAAAGAAAGGGCCTGCGGCGGGGTTAACCAAGCCCCCTACGATCCTGCCGAGCAAGGCGCCCTGAATGACCAGGGGGATGAACAGTCCCCCGACGCCAGAACCGGCGACCGTAGCTATCGTCGCCGCCGCGCGGAGCAAGAACAAGCCGGACACAAGCACAACGGTTCGACTGGGATCCAGCGCCCAAGTCAGGTTGTCGTACCCGGGACCCAGCGTCAGCGGGGATCCGAACAGAAAGTCGGCCGTAAGAGCGAGTCCGCCCAAGGCCGCGCCACCTGCCAGGGCCCGTTTTATGAAGTGACGACGGGCGGCCATAGTCTTGGCACGGCTAATGAGCATCGTGTAGAGACGAGCTCCGATGCCGCACAAGATGCCCAGCAGGAGCGACCCACCCAGGTCTCGGAGGTCGAACGGGGGTGATCCGCTCACCTGGAAGATCGGAGCGGTGCTTTCGAGGGTGACGAAGGTCAGATAGCTGGACGCTGAGGCGATCCCGGCCGGAAGCAGCATGCTGCGCGCCAGGTCCTCCCGGTAAGGCACCTCGAGAGCGAAGATCAGGCCCGTGGCGGGGGCTTTGAAGATGGCGGATACCCCGGCAGCGGCCCCGCATACCAACAGCAGCTTGACGTCCTGGGCGGAGAAAAAACGCCCAAAGCGGCGTTGAATGGCAGAGCCCACCGCAGAGCCCAGATACAAAGACGGACCCTCGTAGCCCAAAGCACCGCCGCCGCCGAGTGTGGCCACGCTGGCCAGCATCCTGCCCGGCAAAGGCCGGGAGTCCATGCTCGAGCGTGCGTCATGGAAGTTGCGGACATACTCGTCCGCAGTGCCCGGGCTTGCGCCGTTGGCCAGGTACTTGAGGCTGAGCGCTGCTACCAGCAGACCTGCGCCTGGAGCCAGGACCTGCCACTGCAAAGGCGCCTCCAGGAGACGCTCGAAGAGCATTTCTTGTGCGATGCGGTCGAAGCCCGCTACGCCTACCCCGGTGAGGGTACCGACCAGAACCGCAAACAGCAGCACCTGCCGCGTTCGCTCGCCAAGGATGCGTATCTGCACCTTGCGTTGGGCTACTTGGCGTTTGAGGCGAGAGCTATATCGGTTTGCGGACTTCAACTTAGCCCTTCCGTATTCCGTATTCGGATTCGCCAGCACGTCCCGCTAACGTCAGCGATTGCCCGAGTGTTGTCCCCTGAGCCGCTCGGGCCAATTTCGGTGTGACGAAGGTTGCTCGTGTGCTCCGGCAGGGTTGTCACTGCTGTTGGGCGGCAGAGGCGCCCGTTGTCCCGGCATTACGCCACTGAACAGGCAAGATCCGACCGATCAACCAAGATTGTACCCGGCCGCTACCGAGGCGCCGGCTCATCGGCAGCCGGCGGGGCGGTGAGGCGCCGCCGAGCCCTTAGCAGCAAGAACCCGCCGATCAAGCCTGCGATCAAGGAGCCGCCGAGGGTTCCAATTCGTGCAATCTCGATATGCTCCCGGCTGGTGAACGCCAGCTCCCCGACGAACAAGGACACCGTGAAGCCGACCCCTGCCGTGGCCGCCACTGCAAACATGTTACTGAGGTCGACTCCGGTGGGCAGGCGCGCTATTTTGAGCTTCAAACCGATCCAAGCCGCCAGCCAGATCCCGATCGTCTTGCCTATGACCAGTCCTGCTGCTACACCAAGTGCGATGGGACTGGTCGCCGCCTCAGACAGACTCGTCGAGTTGATCTCCACTCCCGCATTGGCCAGTGCGAAAAGCGGAACGATGACGAAACTGGTCCACG